>CAZUYI010000015.1:3392-15381 GCA_964624095.1 uncultured Verrucomicrobiota bacterium
CCCGTTGAAGCCGCCTACGCGCCCAACGTGTACTGCGTCGTGACGCTCGTGCGGCCCGCCCGCGCGGAACGCGTCTGGAGCCCGCACCGTGCGATCGGCGCCATCGCCCTGCCCGTCGAGCCGCCGGACCGGCGCCTGACCGTGTCTTTCGAGGCGCCCGCCCGGCACCGCCCGCAGTCGCGCCTACCCGTCCGCCTGGCCGTTCGGGACGACGCCGGCCGGCCGGCATCCGGCGCCGTCACGCTCATGGCCGTGGACGAGGAAATCTGCATGCTGACCGCCCACGAGACCCCGGATCCGAACGCCGTGTTCCTGGCGCGGCGCGGACTGGGCGTGTCGCTCCACGACCTTTATCACGACCTGATGCCCATCCTGGAAGACACCCTCGCGGCGGCGTCCGCGCCCGGCGGCGACATGGGGACCGGAATGCGCCGGCGCTTGAACCCCATCCGCGCGCGGCGTTTCAAGCCCGTCTCGCTCTGGCAGGCCGCCGTGCCGCTGGACGCCGGCGGCAACGCCTCCGTCGAGCTGGACCTTCCCGAGTTCACCGGCACGCTGCGCCTCATGGCGGTGGCGTACAACGGACGCCAGGCCGGAGCGACGAACGGGTCCGTCCAGGTCAAGCGCGATTTCATCGTACAGCCCGCCCTGCCGCGGTTCATGGCCCCGGGCGACGTCAGCGAAGCGTCCGTGACGGTCTTCAACGAAGGGACAGCCGAGCAGACTGCCCGGGTCCGCGCCACGTGCGGCGGCCCGCTGCGCGGCGAACCGGCGGAGCAGTCGGTTCTTATCGCGCCCGGCGCGTCAGCCTGCGTACCGCTGCGCCTCGAGGCCGGGCCCAGCCCGGGCAAAGCCGTGTGCCGGATCGAGGCCGAGTGCGGCGACGAACGGTACGAGGAGGCCATCGAGCTGCCCGTGCGGCCCGCGAGCGGGCTGCGCACGTCGGCGCAGAGCGCCGTCCTGGCCGCCGGCGAGAGCGTGACGCTCGAACCGCCCGCCGACTGGCTGCCCGCCACCATCGAGCATACCGGCGCGATCTCGGCCCTGCCGGCCCTGCAATGGGGCCGCGCGCTGGACTACGTGTGGCATTACCCCTTCGGCTGCCTCGAGCAAACCGTGTCCGGCGCCTTCCCGCTGTTGCGGGCGGCGGACTGGGTGCCGCGCATGCTGCCCGGCGCCGCCGCTGAGGGGGACATCGCCGCGCGAGTGCGCGAGGCGATTTTCCGCTCGCTCTCCATGCAGCAGGACGATGGCGGGTTCGCCTTCTGGCCGTTCATGAGCGACTCCGATTCCGCGCTCTCCCTGTACGGCGTTCATTTCCTTGTCGAGGCGCGGGCGTCCGGCGCCGACGTGCCCGGCGACCGGCTCGACGCCGCTCTCGGGTGGCTGCGGGCGCGGCTGGACACGCCGGCTCCGCTGGACGTCGGCGAGCGCGCCTGGATGGACGACATGGACGAGCGCGCCTATGCCTGCCATATCCTGGCCCTGGCGGGCAGCCCGGACGTCGGCTGGACCGCGCGCCTACGGGAAGTATGCGACCGGCTGTACTTCGCCGCGCGCGTCCACACGGCCGCCGCCCTGCTGCTCTCCGGCGAGCCGCGCCAGGCGACGGCCATCCTGGACACGCTGGGCGTGCCGACCCCGCGCCCACGGATCGCCGGCCGCCTGCTGAACAGCGACGTGCGGGACGCCGCGCTGCTGCTGTCCGCCTGGCTCGATGTGGACCCCGCCCACCCGGCCGTCGGGCGGCTGGCGGCATTCCTCGAAAGCCGGCGCCGGGACGGGCACTGGGGCACGACGCACGATAACGCCATGGCGCTGCTGGCGCTCGGCAAGTACGCGCGCACGGCCGGCGTGGAACAGCCGTACGCGGGCACCCTGACGCGCCCCGGCGCCGAGCCCGCCGCGCTGTCGAGCACGCAGGACGTCCACTGGGCTCACGGCCCAGGCGCCGCGGGCGCGATGACCATCACCAACCGCGGGCCGGGCCGGCTCTTCCTCTGGAGCCGGTACACGGGCGTCGGATCGAAGCCCGAGCCGGCCGTCGAGCAGGGCGTGTCCCTCCGCCGCGAGTTCTTCGACAGCGTCGGCGCCCCGCTCGATCCCGCGTCGCTGCCCCAGGGCGAACTCGTGGTCGTGCGCCTGGCCGTGGATACGCTGGGCCAGACACGAACCGATCTGGTCATCGAGGACTTGCTACCCGCCGGCTGGGAAATCGAAAACCCGAACCTGATGACCTCCCGGCCGTTCGGCTGGCTGGAGAAACAAGCCGAGAACGCGCGCTTCCGCGACGCCCGCGACGACCGCATGCTGTTCTTCACCGGGAGCGTGCACGGCACGAGCGTCTTCTATTACGCCGCGCGCGCGGTCACCGCCGGCGTGTATATGCATCCGCCCGCGACAGTCTCCGGCATGTATGAACCGGACATCCGGGCCGTGTGCGGCGGCGGAACGGTACACGTGACGCCATGACGCGGCGGCTCCATCCGTGCGGGCGCCCGCGGCGCCGGGCCTGGCTCCGGCTGGGCGGCGCGGCGCTGGGCGCCGGGCTGCTCGGGCTCGGCGCCCTCGACCTGGCCGCCCGCTGGGCGCCGTTCCCCGCGGAGCGGCTTGCGGCCTATCCGGGCGCGGCGGTGCTGACCGACCGCGCCGGCCAGCCGCTGCGCGTGTGGCTCGGCGCGCAGGACCTCGATTGCCGGCCCGGATACCAGCCCGACCCCGCGCACTGGATCGTGCAGGCCCTGGTGGCCGCGGAGGACCGGCGCTTCTGGTCGCACCCCGGGCTCGACCTGGCGGCCCTCGCGCGCGCGGCGGCGCAGAACCTGCTGGCGCGGCGGACGGTCTCGGGCGCCTCGACGCTCAGCACGCAGGTCATCCGCCTCATCGAGCCGCGCCCGCGCCACCTGGGCACCAAGTGCATCGAGGCCTTCCGCGCCCTCCAGCTCGAGCGCCGCCTCGACAAGCGCGCCATCCTGGCCCAGTGGCTCGACCGCGCGCCGTTTGGCGGCAACATCGTCGGGATCGAGGCGGCGGCGTGCCGCTATTTCGGCAAGCGCGCGGCGGACCTGAGCCTGGCGGAGGCCGCCCTGCTGGCCGGCGTGCCCCAGTCCCCGGCGCGGAACCGGCCGGACCGGCAAACGCCGCGCGCCCGGGCGCGGCAGGCCTACGTCCTCGAACGTATGGCTGCCTGCGGATTCATCACGAGCGCCCAGCAGGCCGAGGCGCGGGCGCAGCCGCTCGCCGTCCGCGACGCAGGCTACCCGTTCCGCGCCCCGCATTTCACCAGCTGGATCGGGGCGCCGGGGCGGGAACCGGGCACCGCCGCGCTGCGCACAACGCTCGATTACGCACTGCAGCAACGGGCCGAGTCCGCGTTGAACCGGCATGCGCAGCGCGCCGGCGCGCGCGGCGGCGCGGTCGTCATCCTCGATGTCCGGACCGGCGCGGTGCGCGCGATGGTCGGCTCGCCGGACTTCGCGGCGCGGCCAGCCGGCCAGGTCAACGGCGCCCTGGCCCCGCGGGCCGCCGGCTCGACGCTGAAGCCATTCGTCTACGCCCTGGCGCTCGACCGCGGGCTGATGACACCGCTGACCGTGCTGGCCGATGCGCCGATCCTATTTCCGGACTACGTGCCGCGCAACTTCGAGCCGGCGTTCCGCGGCTGGGTGACTCTGCATGACGCGCTGGTGCTCTCGCTGAATCTTCCGGCCATCGAAGTTGAGCGGCGCGTGGGCCAGCCGCTGTATTACGCCGCCCTGCGGGCCCTGGGCCTGGCGACCCTGTCGCAGCCGGCCTCCCATTACGGGCTGGGCCTGGTCCTCGGCAACGCGGAAGTGCGGCTGCTCGACCTGGCCAACGCCTACGCGTGCCTCGCGCGCGGCGGGACGGTCCGGCCGGTGCACGCGCTCGAGACGCCGGAGCCCGGCCCGGCACGCCGCGTCTTCTCGGAGGAAGCCTGCTGGCTGATCGCCGACCTGCTCAGCGGGGACGAGCGGGCGATGGACACGACCGGCCACACGGCGGACGTGCGCCTGCCGCGCATGGCATGGAAGACGGGCACCTCGGCCGGGCTCCGGGACGCCTGGACCCTCGCCTATAATCCCGAGTTCGTGATCGGCGTCTGGCTGGGCAACCCCGACGGGGCCGGCTCGGACCGGCTGGTCGGGCGCGAGGCGGCGACGCCCCTGGCGTGGGACCTGTTCCGCGGCCTGTATCCCGACGGGCAAAGCCCGTGGTACGAGCGGCCGGCCGGCGTGACGCCGCGCGCCGTGTGCGCGGCCAGCGGCGGCGTGCCCGGGCCGACCTGTCCGCACCGAGTCCAGGATTGGGCCATCGCACGGGTGTCTCGCCACATGCCCTGCTGGTTGCACCGCGGCCGGCCGGACGCGCCCGCCTGGCCGCCGGCGCCCGCCGTGGCCGGACTGCCTGCCCGTCCGGCGCGTTCCCTTCGGATCGTCTCGCCTGCGTCCGGCAGTGCGTACCGGCGGCTCGAGGGATTCGGCGCAGCCGCGCAGCGCCTGGCGCTGAGCGCCGTCAGCGATGTTCCGGAAGAGACGCTGCACTGGTTCGTGGATAACCGCCCGGCCGGCTGTTCGCGCCCCGGCGAACCGTGCTTCTGGCCGCTCGCACGCGGCGCGCACCAGATCGTGTGCGCCACGGCCCGCGGCGCGAGCGACCGGATCCGGATCACGGTGGATTGAGGCCGGCTCCGCACGCGCCCCGGGCGCCCGCATCCGCATTTTGCGCTTGCCGTCCGGCTCGGGACGCAGGATGATTTCACGTATCGGCCGGGGCGGCCCGGCCCAGGCGACATCACACCCTTCAGAACGGGAGCGGCGACATGCCCTCTTCATCTCCCACCTGCGGGCCGGCGCCGGACCCGCGAGGCGCCCCATCCATCGTCCTGACTCCGATCGGGATCATCCGCTCGCCGTTCAAGGAGCCGGCGGGAACGCCGATTCAGCCGGCGTATGCCGGCGGCGCGGAGGGGTCCGTCGCGCTGTTCCCGGCCTACGCGGAAGGGGCGCGGGACCTGGCGGGCTTTGAGCGCATCTGGCTGTTGTTCCATTTCCACTGCGCCGGGCCGGCCCGGCTGCGGGTCGTTCCGTTCCGGGACACCGTCGAGCGCGGGGTCTTCGCCACCCGCGCGCCGTGCCGGCCGAACGGAATCGGCCTGTCCTGCGTGCGGCTGTTGGGAATCGAGGGCGCCGTGCTGCGCGTGGCCGGCCTGGACATCCTGGACGGCACGCCGCTGCTGGACATCAAGCCGTACGTACCGGCCTTCGAGGCGCATCCGGAGAGCCGGGCCGGCTGGCTGGACGCCGCCGGCGCCGCCCGCACGCGCGCCGACCGCCGGTTCGACCCGTGACCGCCCGGCGCCATCCGCCGGACGGGCAGACTGGAGGATCTTGCCATGCCATACATCCCCGCGTCAGCCAGAGCCCGTCTCGCTCGAGGCGGCAAGCCCGAGTCCGCCGGGGAGTTGAACTACGCCATCACGCGCCTCGTGGACGATTACCTGGCGGCCAAAGGCGGCCTCCGCTATGCGCACGTGAACGAGGCCGTCGGCGCGCTCGAGTGCGCCAAGCTCGAATTGTACCGGCGCCTCGCCGCGCCGTACGAGGACCGCAAGCGCGCGGAAACCGGGGACGTCTACCGCTCCCGCGCAGGCAGTTCCACGGCACGCGCCTGACCCCGGCCCAAGCCCGGCGTGCCCGGCGGCCGATGCGCCTGCGCGTCACGCCTCATGAGGGAGCACGGCTCCCGGCCGCGGCGCGGGCCCGATCCGGCGCGGGCCGGATCACGACGTCGCCGAGCAGCAGCGTGTGCGGAGCGGGAGCGCCCCGCTTCCGGTAGCTGTCCATATAGTCAATCCGCACAAACCGCGCACGGCGCCCATGGCCGGCAAAGGCCAGCGTCGCCGATTGATTCCGCGGGAAACGGCGTGTGCCGAGCGTGGCCCATGCCTGCCCGGTTTCGCTGACGCTCACGCGCGTCGTGCGCGCGTTCCCGCCCGGACGATTCGTCACCTGCACGTCGCCCAGGCGCCGCGGCGCGCCCAGGTCAAGCCACGCAGTCTTGGGATACGGAGCCGGACACGCGTGCGCCAGGTCGGGTTGGACCTCTCGGTGCGCCGTCATAAGGGCTATCATTCTATAGCCGTTCTTTCTGCGCACGCCATGCATGAACGTCCGGTCGGCAGGCTCCCCGGAACGGGCATACACCGCGCCATTCTCAGCAAGGTTGCGGGCCCGGCACCGGCGCACGGCCTGCCACTCGGCGCGCGCGCGCGGTTGAAAGGAGTGTGAGCGCATGTACGTCACGATGGCGTTCGCCAGCCAGCGGCCGACCAGCGGATCGTTGCGCAGCCGCAGCATGCAGGCAAACACGCGCCCGGCGCCCAGCCTCATTTCGAACACGTAGGGCATCCAGCCATAGTGGAAATGCTGGATCGGGCTCGTCCAGCTTTCCTGAATCCCGCGCACCCCGTAGGCGATGGCATCATGTGCAAACGGCTTGCGCTCGAATACCGGCACCACCGTGGTCGGGACCACGTCGCCTTCCAGCGTCGCGGGGAACTCGAGCGCTTCTTTTGACATGAACAACCGGTAAAACGGCCAATCCGCATAACGGGCGCCCGGCCAGTCCTTGAACACCGGGTGCGGCTCCAGCACCGCCCCGGTAAAACGATGCGGACCGGCGCTCCACCAGCCCGGGTGCGCCACGATCGCCTGGCTCGGGAAATCCCGCGCCGACACCAGGAGCACCATCCCGCCGCCGGCCAGGAATTCCGGCAGTCCCGCGTGGAACAACGAATCGGTAATCACAATGGTAGTAGGATCCAGGCCGGACAGTTCGCGGGCCTCGCGAATGCGGCGGATGCCCGCATCCAGCGGGACATAACGGTCCGCCAGCCCGTAACAGGCCAAATTCCGGCCGCCCGCCGGCCGTTCGCGCGGAAATGCCCATAATGACCAGGCATTCGCGGCCTTTGCGGCGGACGAGTCAAGCTCCGCCGTGACGCGCACCTCGCACGGCGCGCGCGTGTCCGGCATCGTCCAGCGAACCGTTCCGCATCGGGTCGTGGCGCCGGGCCGGCAGACCGGCATGCGCTCGCGGCCGCGCGCCAGCACGGTGGCGCCGCACATAACCTTCCAGTGTAACCAGCCATCCCGAACGGCCTCGGCGCCGTAATGCGACAGATACAGCCTCAAGGCGACGGCCGCACCGCACCGGCAGACGCTTTCGACCTGGTTCCGCCCATACACTTCCAGGCGGCGGCCGGCGGGCATGCCGTTGATTTCCATGTTGTCCCGCGCCAGATTGGCGATCCACACGGTCTGGGTATTATACGCACGCAGGTCGGCGCTGCGGCGGTCCTTGTCGGCGCCTTGCGCGGTCACGATGCCAACGCGGGTGGGATACTGCCAGAAATCGCGATATCGCCAGATCCCGTACCCCTCAATGCCCGGAATGGCGCGCGCCTTCTCGACGCTGTATTTCAGGTGGTTTTCCTGGAGCTTGTGCGACGCCACCGACAGCTTGCGCAGCCGGGCGCGCCCGATGCCATGGCGCCGCGCCCAGGCCAGATAGCGGCGCAAGGATTCCGGCACAAGCATGCCGCCCGTGAACCGGCGTGCTTCGCGCGCATCGGGAAGCGTCGGGCAGTTGATGAACTCGTGCAGGACGACCGGCGCGGCCTGAAGCACCTTGGGGTCATTTAAGAACCCGGCTACATAATCGTCGGCGCCGGCATGATAGCGGTACTGGCCATCGGCCGATATGGCCAGGCGCGTGGGATCCATGGCCTTGACGGCCTTGTACCATTGCCGCCGGATGTTCAGCTTGTTGTCATAATATTCGTTGCCCATGCAATATACGGCCAGCGACGGATGATTGCCGAAATGGTCGTATATCGCGCCGGTTTCCCGGATATGCCACCGTGTTTCCGCCTCGGTCTCGCGGTCCATCCCGGCCGTGAATTCAATGTCGCCGCCCTCTTTGACCGGCTCGTTGCTGTGGCCGCCGTAGGGCCTGTTTTCCGGTTGAATCAGCATCCCTTCGTCATCGGCGGCATCAAACAATTCGTCATAAGGAGTCTCCGTGTGATAGCGCACGTAGACGAACCCATACGCCTTCATGCGCCGGAATTCGCGCCGCAACACGGCCCGATCCGTTGTCGGACAGACCGTCCGCGGCGTATGGGCCATGGTGCCGCAGCCGGCCAGGAACACCGGCCGGCCATTCCAATACAGCCGCGGGCCGCGCACGCTCAGCGTGCGGAAGCCGAACCGCGTGGCCGAGTCATCCATGACGGCATCCTCGCGGAGAAGCCGAACCGTCAGGACATACAGGGCGGGCCTTTCCGGGGACCAGACCACGGCCTGTGGAATCGGCATCGCAAACGGCACGTCCAGGGCGCCGTGCGGGGCTAACAGGCGGACGCGAAGATCCATCGTGTGTGGGGCGGCGCGCCCGGATGCCGGGCGCACGGTCAGCTGGAGGGTATATGGCGTGTCCGGGTCGGCGCCCATGATCCTGATGCGGCCGCTTGCCGTCCGGCGCGCGGCGTCGCCGGTTACCCGTACCGCCGCGATCCACGCCGGGGCGGTTTGTTCCAGTTCCACGCCTTGCGTCAGCCCGCCGATCACCCCCAGGACGTCGCCGGCGCCGCCGCACGGATCGAGCTCGTTGTCTGCCGCAATCGCCAGCACGTTGCCCCGAGGGGCGCACGCCTGTGTAACGTCGAACCGGTAGGCGCCGATGGACCGGAAGAGACCGCCGATCTTCCGGCCGTTCAGGTAGATCGTCGCCGCGCCGTGCACGACGCCCATCTTCAACCAGATCCGGTTGCCGGGCCCCTGCGCCGCGTAATCAAACCGCTTGAGATACCAGCCCAGCCCGCGGTATGTGCCCTTGAACCAGTTGGTGCTGTAAGGGGTGCGCGTGAGCAACCCGGCGCCGCCGACGCCCTGCGCCTCCCAGCAGCCGGGCACGGCGAGCGTGAATGCTGACGCCTTGCGGATCGCCTGTGCAGCGGTCAGGCGCCGGAGCGGGTCGGTCACAAACTGCCAGCGCCCGTTCAGCGAAAGACAATGCCGTGTGGACGATGGGAACAATTCGTGGATTCGGCAGGGAAAGATCCGGGTGGACATCAGGCTCCTCCTGTGATGGAGTCTCGGCTGGTTTCTTCTGAAAACGGCGATGAGCAGGCCACGACGAGCAGTATAACGACTCGGAGCCTGTTCAACCAGATTCCAGCGCGGCTTCAAAACCGCGGATACCCAATTGTGCCGGACAACACGGGCCTTCATCCATCCCGCCGTCGCCGTTCCCGGCTCGGCAACGAAACGCCGCGTCACGGCGGGTCAAAACCGTCCTGGTTGCGGCAGATTATTGCCGAAGCCATGGCCCCGGATGGTACTCGCATCCGCGCCTTGACATGTCCGCCCGGCCGGCTAGACTTCCGCCAACCAGTGACGGAACGTAACGGGTAACGGCTCAGGACATCAGGAGCCGGCATCAGGCGAGATTCGAAGATCGGGTTGCGTGGCCTTCGTGCCTGCATGCTGAATACCTGAGTCATTACACCGGACTCATGTTCAGGCATCGGCCTTCGCGCCGCATCCATCGAGGTTTCCCATGACTCTCCCCGTGAGCGCTGCTCGTGCAGGCCTCGTCGTGTCAGCCGCCGGAGCGGTCCTCGGCCTCGAAGTCGCGCGGGCGGATTTGGTCATGCCGCCCTATCTCCAGGCGGCCTCCCCCAGCGGCATGTGCGTCATGGCGGAATGCACGTCCACCAACCCGGTCACGGTCGAGTACGGCCTCTCGCCGTCCTACGGCCGGCGGGCATCCACGGCCTTCAGCCTGATGACCTCCGGGACAACCTATGTCCATCGCATCATGCTCACGGGCCTCGAACCGGATACGAGTTATCATTACCAGGCCTCGCATGAAGCGTCCGTCTCCGACGCCGCCGCCTTCACCACCCTGGTCAAGCCCGGGGAAGCCGTCCGGTTCGCGTTCACCTCGGATTTCCAGTCCTCCGTCACCAATCAGAAGACATTCGTCTCACAGCTCCTGAACACGCACCGGCCGCGGTTCCTGCTCTACGGCGGCGACATGGCCGCCCGGGGGACCAACACCGCCGATTGGAAGGATCATTTCTTTTCCATGCAGCGGGAGCTGATCGCGCGCACGCCGTTCTTCGGCTGCGTGGGCAACCACGACCGCTGGGTTGAGAATACCCAGGCCTTTCTGCAGGCGCCCGACTCGCCGTCCGGGGAACAGGCCTGGTACTCGTTCGATGCCGGCCCGGCCCATATCCTCGTGCTGAACACCAGTACCCCCTGCGGGACAAACTCCCCGCAATACGCATTCGCCAAGGCGGACCTCGCGGCCGCTACTCACCCCTGGAAAATTGTCGCGTTCCACATGCCGGCCTACTCCGCGGGCAGCCACGGCGAAAACAAGACCATGATCGCCATGACCACCCAGCTCTTCGAGCCGGCGGGCGTGGACCTCGTGCTCTCCGGGCACAACCACTTTTACCAGCACAACGTGGTCAACGGGATTCACCACCTCGTGCTCGGGTCCGCCGGCGCCGGCGTGCGCCAACCGGGCTCGGCCGACTATACGGTCACGTCGGTCGCCGCCCGGAATGTCGGGGTGTTCGACGTCACGTCCAACACCCTGTCGCTCGTGGTCTTCGACGAAAAGGGCGCGATCCTGGATTCGATCGACCTGCGCAAAGAGTGAGAGCCGCGCGCCGCACTCTCCGGAACCCCGCCGACCGCCACGGCGCGCCCCTGCCGGTGGGACCGATGCCGTCACGTGTTGCCGCCTGCGGCACTCAGGCCGCGGGAACGTCCGTCTCCGGCGTGGAGGGCGCGTCCGCGGGCATGATTCGGCTTGTATCCCGGTTTGGCGCGCGGCTATAGTCGCCGTGAAACAGGCCGGGCTGTCGCCCGGCAGGCGGCGCCACTGGATCCGCGAAAGCGGGAGACACCCATGCAGGATTACGAAAAACTCGGAGCGTTTTACCTCGGAAAGGAATACGATCCCGCCGCGGGGCGCGTCACGGAGAACCTGCTGCTCTACGACGCCCGGGACCTGACCACGCACGGGGTGATCCTCGGGATGACCGGCAGCGGCAAGACCGGCCTGGCGCTGGCGCTGCTGGAAGAGGCCGCCCTGGACGGGATCCCGGCCCTGGCCATTGATCCCAAAGGCGACCTGGGCAACCTGCTGCTAACTTTCCCCGAACTGAGGCCGGAGGATTTCCGCCCCTGGCTCGACGAGACCGAGGCCGCGCGCCGGAATATGACGCCCGACGCCCTCGCGGCCCAGACCGCGGAGACCTGGCGCAAGGGCCTGGCCGACTGGGGCCAGGACGGCGCCCGAATCCGGCGGCTGCGGGACGCGGTGGACATCGCGCTCTACACGCCCGGCAGCGCGGCGGGACGCCCGCTCCAGATTCTGCGCTCGTTTGCCGCGCCCTCGGCCGAGCTGATGCAGGATACCAGCGCGCTGCGCGACCGGATTCTTTCGGCCGTATCCGGGCTGCTGGGCCTGGCGGGCATCCAGACGGATCCGCTGCAGAGCCGCGAGCACATCCTGCTCTCGACGATCCTGGATACCGCCTGGCGCGCGGGCCGGAGCCTGGACCTGCCGGCCCTGATTGCCGAGGTCCAGAAGCCGCCGTTCGAGCGGATCGGTGTGTTCGACCTGGAATCCTTTTTCCCCGCCAAGGACCGGTTCGGCCTGGCCATGGCGCTCAATAACCTGCTGGCCGCGCCCGGATTTTCGGCCTGGCTCGAAGGCGAACCGCTCGACGTGCAGCGCCTGCTCTATACGCCGGAGGGCAAGCCGCGGATCGCGATCCTGTCCATCGCGCACCTTTCGGACGCGGAGCGCATGTTCTTCCTGACGCTCCTGCTGAACGAGGTCCTGGCCTGGGTGCGCGCGCAGCCGGGAACCGGCTCGCTCC
>CAZUYI010000015.1:15391-17352 GCA_964624095.1 uncultured Verrucomicrobiota bacterium
ACTTCCCCCCGACGGCCAATCCGCCCTGCAAAATCCCCATGCTCACGCTGCTCAAGCAGGCGCGCGCCTATGGGCTGGGCATCGTGCTCGCCACGCAGAACCCGGTGGACCTGGATTACAAGGGCCTGGCCAATACGGGCACCTGGTGGATCGGGCGGCTGCAGACGGAACGCGACAAGCTGCGCGTGCTCGACGGGCTCGAAGGCGCGGCGCAGTCGGCCGGCGCCGGCTTCGACCGCGCCGCGATCGAAGCCACCCTCGCCGGGCTGGACAGCCGCGTGTTCCTCATGCGCAACGTGCACGAGAACCAGCCGGCGGTCTTCCAGAGCCGCTGGGCCCTGTGCTACCTGCGCGGACCAATGACGCTGTCCGAAATCCGGCGGGCGCTCGCACCCGCCGCGGCGCCCGCTGAGCCGGGCCCCGCGCCCTATCCGCCCGCCGCGGCCACGGCGGCCTCACTCCCCGTGCCGCCTGCCGCCGCGGCTCCGGGCCCCGTTCGCCCGGAGGCGGCGCCGGGCGCTGTTCCCGTGTCGCGCCCGGTCCTGCCGCCGGACGTGCCCGAATATTTTCTGCGCCCCGCCCAGCCGGCCTCCGCGCCCGCCTATACCCCGGGCGTCATCGGTTCGGCCAAGCTCCACTTCACGGATGCCAAGACAGGCCTCGATGCCTGGAGCGTGCGCACCCTGATCGCCCCGCTGGGCGAAGACGGCCGCGCCGACTGGGAGTCGGCGCGCGAGGCCGACGATCCGAAGCTGCTGCTCGATGCCGGGCCGGCCCCGGGCGCCTCGTTCGGGCGCCTGCCCGCCGCGGCCACCCGCAAGGCCGCCGCCGCGCAATGGCAGGCCGCGCTGCGCGTCCACCTCTACGAACACGGCCTGCTCGAACGCTTCGCCTGCCCGGCCCTCAAGCTGGCCTCGAAGCCGGGCGAATCCGAGGGCGATTTCCGGGTGCGCCTGGGCCAGGCCCTGCGGGAGCGGCGCGATGCCGGGATGGCCGACGTCAAGGCCCGCTACGGCAGCCGGATGCAAACCCTTACCGATCGAATCCGCCGCGCCGAGGAACGCGTACAGCGCGAGCAGGCCCAGGCCGGCCAGCAGAAGCTCGCCACGTTCGTCGGGCTCGGCGCCACGCTGCTCGGCGCGCTCATGGGCCGGCGCTCGGTCTCCGTCGGAACCGTCGGCCGCGCGGCCACGACGCTCAAGAGCGCCGGCCGCATCGGCCGCGAGCGCGCGGACGTCGCGCGCGCCGGCGAATCGCTGGCCGCCCTCAAGGAACAGGCCGCCGACCTCGAACGCCAGTTCGAGGCCGAGATGGAAGCCCTGCGCGTCCGCCACGAGCCGACCTCGGCCGTGCTCGAGCCGGTGCGCGTGAAGCCCCGCAAGTCCGACATCACCATCACCCTGCTCGGGCTCTGCTGGATGCCCGGTCCCGGCGCCGGCGGCTGAACCGCAGCCCGCGCGAAGCGCGCCGCGGCACGCCACACGGTCCGGCGTCTGCCGGGCCGGCGCCCTGTCAACTCCAGGCAGCTCGGCGGACGATCGCGTGCGACGCGAACGGAGGTCGGCGCGCTCGGTGAGCGCGCGTGGGAGTGGGCGGCTGAAAGGGAAGGGAGGGCGGTCTCGCCAAGACCGCCGTCTGAGCGCCTGAGCCGTCACGCGAGCCGCCCTCCACCCGTTGCCATCACGCGTGCCGGCGCGACATCGGGCTTGTCCCGCGCGCGCCGGTTGGTATACCATGCCGGACATGCGCGTGCCGCACAAGCTGCTGCAGGGACTGGGCGTCGGGTGCGGGGCGGCGGCGGCAGCCCTCGCGCTCTGGGCCTCCGGCGCCCTCGAACGCTTCGAGGCCAAGACCTGGGACTGGCGCGTCAGGCAGTTTGCCCGGCCCGGCCCGCAGACCGGCCGCATCCGCCTGATTTTCATTGACCAGCAGAGCCTGGACTGGGTCAACCGGGAAATGGC
>CAZUYI010000016.1:0-4290 GCA_964624095.1 uncultured Verrucomicrobiota bacterium
ATGGACGGGACCTTTGCCGGGGATGGGCCCGGCCCGCGCTGCATGGTGCCGTATGCCAAGAACATCCTGCTGGCCTCCGCCGACCCGGTGGCCATTGACGCCGCGGCCGCGCGGCTGATGGGATTCGATCCGCTGCGCGACCTGAAGTATGTCCGGCTGGCTCACGAGCGCGGGCTGGGCTGCGGGGATCCGCGTTCGATCCGCATCGTGGGCGATGTGGACGCGGCCCGCGAGAACTGGCGGTTCGTCGGCCCGTACCGCGCCATGACCTTTGCCAGCCGGATGCAGCACGCCATTTACTGGGGCCCGCTGAAGAAGCCCGTGGAATGGTCCCTCAAAACTTTTCTGGCGCCCTGGGCCTACATTTCCAGCGTGCTGTACCACGATTTCTTCTGGTATCCCACGCACCGCGCCCTGCTGCGGGAGGCGCTGCAAAGCGAGTGGGGGCGCCTGTTCCACAACTGGGAATCCCGGGCCATTCCGCCGGACATCCTGGACGCGCCCGGCTTCCCCGATGTCGGGCCGCCGCCCCCCATGATCCCGGTCTCGCGGGCGGAAAGTCTGAAGCACTTCCAGCAGGCCCTGGCCATCCTGGGCGCCTGCGTCCGGGAGGCGCCGGAATTCGCGGCGCGCCGCCGGCACGCCGCCCAGCCGGCTGCCGCCGATGCGCCGCCCGACTCCGACACGCGGTAACGCCCGACCCGGGCGGCCTGCCTGCCGCGCCGCGCCCGGCAGGCAACGGGGCTTTGCATGAACCGCTGAGGCGACGCGTCCGCGACCGGACTGCGCGCCGTCTCTACATCGAGTCCAGCAGCCCGAGAGCGCGATCGGCCGCGTCCTGGAGGGTACCGGTTTCGCGGTTGGCGGCGCCAAGCACCATCCAGCCCCGGAACCCGGCGCAGCGCAGGATAGACATCATTTCCTTGATCTCCGCCTGGCCGCGCCCGAGCGAGGCCGGCCGGCCGTCGTACAGGCCGTCCTCCAGGTCGAGCTGGTCCACGAAGCGGCGCAGGGGCTTCTTGTAACTCGCCAGGAACGGCGTTTCACCCAGGCGCGCGAAGGCCGCCGCGTGGAAGGTCAGCGCCGGCTTCAACCCCCGGTCCCGGAGCCGGACCAGGCGAGCGGAGGCCGCGTCGCTGTCGTCGGTGGTGTTGAAGAACGACAGCGCCACCCCGGCCAAGCGCGCGGCCACGAGCTCGCGTTCCGCGGCGTCGGAAAGCGGCAGCACCACGCGCGGGATGCCGGCCGCGCGCGCGGTTTCGATCAAGCCGCTGGGCGCCGGGCCGACGCGCCGCCCGCGCAGGGCGCACACCTCGAGCGAGGACTCCCGCAGGGTGCGGACCGCGTCCGCCACCCTGGCGGCCGCGAGGCGTTCGACTGGCACGCCTTCCAGACCGTCCAGCTCGAGCGCGCCGATGCCGGCCGCCCGACACCGCTCGATCATCTCGGGGAGGTAACGCCCGGCGAGGAACGACGAGGCCGCCAGCCGGAACGGCTCCGCGGCCAGCCGGGCGCGCCGCAAGGCCGCGCGCTGGGCCACGCAATCGGCACAGGCGGGATTGTCGCAGAGCACGAACGCGGGATCCTTGCGGCCGGCTTCGAGGGCCAGGTCGAGCAGGTCGCGTGCGCGGATCACGCGCACCACGGCCTGCCCGATTCGCGCCATCCGCATGCGGCCGCTGTCGCGGAAGAGCCGGTCCAGCCCGATGAAATTCCGGTGCGGCCCCGGGAAATCGGGCCAGGACCGGGTCACGGGACCCTCGGGAGTCTGGAACGTTGTTTCGGGCGTGCGCGACAGGTACGGCAGGCGCAGCAGTTCCTCCGCGGTGTGCAGCAGGGTGTTGCGGTCCTGGTCCACGCCCAGCAGGCACACGGTCCCGCCGGCCTCTACGAGCCGCATGTAGGGCGTGCCCGGCCCGTGCGCCTGGTCCGGCTTCCAGTGCTCCGCGCAGAGCGAGTCCGCCCGGGCGCCGACCGCCACGACGCTCGCCATCGGATGAATGCTGTGGACGGCCCCGGGATGCTGTTTGAGGGTGTCGGGAATGACGCCCAGCGCGCCGAACGTCGGCGCCACCAGCGTGCCCTCCGGGCCCAGCACGTTCAAAAAGGCTTGGATGACTGCCCCGGCCCCGCCCTCGACCCAGCCGAGGCTGGACAGCGAACTGTGCAGTATGACGGTGTCGCCGGCGCCCAGGCCCGCCTCCCGAAGCCCGCCCTCGATCTCGGATACTGTCGGCATCTCTCCTCCCAACGCCGCCGTAGCGGCTCGATTCGGACTATGGCGCAGGCGTCCGGCCGGCCGCCGGACCTCGCGCCGCGGGCGCACCGCGCACCGTGCAGGCGACGCCCGCTCCCAGCGCCAGCAGCGCAAGCACGCCGGCGGCGGCCAGGGCACCCACCACCTGGAAAAGCGAGCCGTGCCGGAGCATGACCAGCCCCAGGTACGCCGCCGCCACGCCCGCCAGGGGTACGGCGAGGGCGAACCGGTTCTGTGCCAACTGGAAATTCATAAGGATGAACGCCGGAGCCAGAGGGCTCATCGCCCAGAAGGTCGCCCGCACCAGCCGCACCATCTCGGCCGACGGCTGCCAGTCGTTATACAGCAGTCCGAGCGGAAGCTGGGGCAAGAAGGAAACCAGCAGGCCGGCCGGCACCACGATCAGGGCGGTATAGAACAGCGCCTGGAGCAGCAGCCCCCTGTCCTGGCGGCAGACCGCGCCATCGGAGACGATCTTGGGGAAGAGCGCGCCGGCGATCGGCATGGGAAAAAACACGATGGTACGCCCGATGGTGGCCGCGCGGGCGTACAGGCCCGAGAGGTCCGGCGCGAAAAACCGCTTGACGACCAGGATATCGGCGTTCATCAGAAACGAAAACAAAGCCAGCACCACCAGGGTCCGCCACACGTAGGCGCCGGTACCCGGCAGAGGCGCCGTACCGGGCGCGTCGTCCCGCAGGAGGCGCACCAGGCCCGCCACCGCCACGGCCATGCTCGCCAGCACGCCCAGCGCATGGCCCGCCATGGCCCAGAAGGCGGTCGCCGCCACGAAGTAAACCAGCGCGGCGCCCGCCAGCAGGCGGAATACCCCGAAGCTGGCGCCCGAGACGGAACTCCAGCCGAAGGCCTGCAAGCCGGTCAGCGCCCCGGCCCATACCGGCGAGGCCAGAGAGAGCAGCAGGACGGACAGGGTCAGGAGCAGGGCGCGGCTGTCGCTGAGCTTGACATAGTGGGACAACGGGCCGGCGAAACAAGCCGCCAGCAGGAGCGCGGGCAGCGCGCCGGCCGCCAGGCGCCACAACCAGCGCCGCATCAGCGCCCAGATGTCGCCGCGGCGCCGCTCGGCCGCCAGGCGCGCCGTATAGTACGTCAGCGCATTGGACAGGGCGCCCAGCGGCATGCCCACGATCAGCACGAGGCTCAGCATGGACGAGAGGTCCCCGTACTCGGCCGGCGGCAGGCGGCGCCCGACGGCCATGTGGAACAGCACGCTCGAGACATTCCCCACCTGGGAGGCGGTCAGCAGCAGCAGGCTGTGCCACAGGAGTGGGATCGAGACTTTCATGGGGACCTCGGCATGCCGCACCGCCAGCTACCGGCCGGCGCCCTGCCCTGCCGCGGCGTACCGCAGGATGCCGCCGGCCAGCAGGATGGCCCGCTGCCGGGCCGTGGCGTTCAGCCGGAGCGTCAGGGACTGGCCGCTGCCGAGGCGGGCCGCGAGGCGGTCGGCGTCCCGGATCGCGGCCCGCAGTCCGGTACACTCGATCGACTCGCCGGCCCCGATGGCCTCGTAATCCGAGTCGCGCTCGAACACGAGCGGGAGGATCCCGAAGTTGATCAGATTCGCAAAATGGATGCGCTCGAAGGAACGCGCCAGGACGGCCTTGACGCCCAGGAACCGGGGGCAGATGGCCGCGTGCTCCCGCGAGGAACCCTGCCCGTAACTGTGCCCGCCCACGATCACGACGTCGCGGCCCTGCGCCGCGAGTTCCCTGCACCGGCGGCTGAACGACGGGTCCACGAGTTCGAACACAAACTCGGCGTAGCGCGGAATGTTGGACCGGTATTTCAAGCGCGAACCCGCGGGCATGATGTCGTCGGTCGTCACCTTGTCGCCCAGCTTGATGCCCACCGTCCCGGCCAGCCGGTCCGGCAGCGGCTCGAGGGACAGCGGGGCGCCGATGTTGGGTCCGCGCACGATGGCCACGGACGCCCGTTCGCGCTCGGGCGGCGGCGCCAGCACCATGCGGTCGTCCTGCAGGTACGTAGCCGGTTCGGTCACCGCGGGATAC
>CAZUYI010000016.1:4300-5641 GCA_964624095.1 uncultured Verrucomicrobiota bacterium
TCGAGTCCCGCCGCGCGCGGATCCGACAGCACCCCCTGCAGCGCGGACACCACGGCGGTTTCCGGGCTCACCAGGTAGACCCGGGCGGACGGCGTGCCGGAGCGACCCTTGAAATTGCGGTTGGTGGTGCGCAGGCTCACGCCGTCCGAGCGCGGTGCATGGCAATTGCCGATGCAGAAGCCGCAGACGGGTTCGAGGATCCGCGCGCCGGCCGCCACCATGTCCGCCAGGGCCCCGTTGGCGGCCAGCATGGCCAGCACCTGCCGGGACCCGGGCGCGATGACCAAGCTGACGCGCGGATGCACCTGGCGCCCTTTCAGGAGTCGGGCCACGCGCATCATGTCGGCATACGACGAGTTCGTGCAGCTCCCGATGGCCACCTGGTCCACCGCGAGCCCGGCCAACGACTCGACGGACGCCACCTGGTCGGGTCCGTGCGGCTGGGCGGCAAGCGGCACGATGGATCCCAGGTCGAGCTCGAGCGTCTGCTCGCAGCGGGCACCTTCGTCCGCCGCCAGCTCGCGCCAGGCCGCGCCGCGCCCCTGGGCCTCGAGGAACGCGCGGGTGACAGCATCGCTCGGGAAGACCGAGGTCGTCACGCCCAGTTCGGCGCCCATGTTGGCGATCGTGGCGCGCTCCGGCACGCTGAGGCCGGCCAGGCCGGGGCCCGCGTATTCCAGCACACGCCCCGTGTTGCCCTTGGTCGTAAGGCGGCCCAGCAGATGCAGGATCACGTCCTTGGCCGCGCACCAGGGCCGCAGCGCGCCGGACAGAAGCACCCGTACGATGCGCGGGTACTCGATGTAAAACGGCGCGCCCGCCAGGGCCAGCGTCACGTCAATGCCGCCCGCGCCCATGGCCAGCATCCCCACCCCGCCGCCGGTCGGCGTGTGCGAGTCCGAGCCCAGCAAGGTCTTGCCGGGCGCCGAAAACCGCTCGAGGTGCACCTGGTGGCAGATTCCGTTGCCGGCCCGCGAAAAGAGAATGCCGTAGCGCGCCGCCACGGCCTGCAGGTAGGCATGATCGTCGGCGTTTTCGTAGCCGTCCTGGATGGTGTTATGGTCCACGTAGCTGACCGAGAGTTCCGTGGCCACCCGCGTCAGGCCCATACTCTCGAACTGCAGGTAGACCATGGTGCCGGTGGCGTCCTGGGTCAGGGTCTGGTCAATCTTCAACCCGATTTCCCGGCCCGGTTCGAGATCGCCTTCCACCCGGTGCGCGTCCATCAGCTGTTCGGCCACACCCAGTTTCATCAAGCCTCCTCGCAGTCTGTTGCTGCGTCCGCCCACGCCGCCCGACCCCGCGCCCCGGCACGGGACACACCAGCGCCATCGTAGGAAC
>CAZUYI010000016.1:5651-10407 GCA_964624095.1 uncultured Verrucomicrobiota bacterium
GCTGTCGGATTTGAACCGACGACCTGCTGATTACAAATCAGCGTAGACGGCCCTTATTTATTCATTTTTTTGTCTTGACTGTGGTGTTTCTGTGGTATATCTTACCCCCAAAAGGCCGAGAAATACACCCTAACGGAGAGACAGAGAACCGGCCATTCAGAGGGGGGACGGAACCATGAAACACCGCTCCGGCTACCTGTTCAAACGCGGCAAAGTGTTCTGGCTTGAATACCAGGTTGAAGGCAAGCGGATCCGCGTCAGCCTCAAGACTGCCGACCCGGAGGTGGCCGAGGCCGAGCGCAAGCGTATCATGCGCCCGCTCATGGCTGCCGACTTGGTAACGGCGCATACGCTTGTCGAGAAAAGCCTGCGCGACTTGAAGGCCGAGGCCGCCGCCGCGAACGAGCAAGCCGAGCCGCCGCTCGCCGTGGCTGACGCATGGAAGGCTTACGTCAAGGCCAAGAACCGCCCCGATTCATCCGAGCGAACGCTTGACGGCTACGAGTCCGCTTGGAAACGCTTTCGCGCCTGGCACACCGCGACGTACCCGCAAGATACGCTCATGCGGGACGTGAACGCCAAGACCGCCGAGGAATACGCTACCCGCCTGACTGAGGATAGGGTTGCGGCCAGTACGTTCAACCAGCACATCGGCCTGTTGCGCCTTGTCTGGCGCTGCCTGGCCGAACAGATAAGGGGGAACGGCAACCCGTGGCTGACGATTGCCAAGCACCGGGTTCAACGGCTCGCGCACCGCCGGCGGGCAATCAACCCCGAACAATTCAATGCCCTGCTGGCTGCCGCCCCGGACGCCGATTATCACGACTTGCTGTTCACCCTGGGCATGACGGGGCAGCGCCTTGTTGACGGTATCATGCTCCGATGGGACGCCATTGACTTCAAGCGCCGGGTAATCAGCCTGTACCCGCGCAAGACTGCCCGCACCGGCAAGGCCGTATTGATTCCCCTGCTTCCGGCGCTGCATGAGCTTCTACGCAAGCGCCGCGACATGGTATCCGGCTTGCTGGTGTTCCCCGCCCTGGCGAAAGACTACACCCGCGACCCGTCGTCCGTGTGCAAGCAAATCAAGGCCGCGTTTGAGCGGGCCGGGCTTGACACCACCGAGGCCCGCCCGGACGTGAAACGGGCCGTTGTGCGATACGGCGCTCATTCGCTCCGACATTACTTTGCCACTCAAGCCCTGGCCGCCGGGATCCCGGGCGAAATCGTCAAGCGGATTACCGGGCACACATCCGACGCCATGCTCGAGGGCTACGAGCACATGGACGCCGCCATGATAGGCGGCCTTGCCAAACGCTTGAACGGGGCACCCGCACCCGCCGCCCTGCCCGCCGCGCCCGGCACCGCGCACATGGTGAACGCCGCGCCGATCCGGGCCGCCCTGGCTGCCATGACTGCTAAAACCTGGCGGGCCGAGCGAGCCCGATTGCTGGCCGAACTGCCGGAAGAAAACCCGCCAGTTTAGGCGGGCTCTACTTTTTCAATATGCACTTTTTGCTTGACAAACATGCTAATTTTTGGTATAAGGACAGCGCAAAGGGATAGTTGTGTTCTTTCCCAGTGTTGCAAGGAGGATTGGCTACGGCTCGCGGGTGATTCTTGAGCTCGTCACTGCGAAGGAACTCTACCGCGCCGACTGGAACGCTGCCCGAAGCGCCACCCCAGACGGCGACGGCTAGGGCGAAACCAGCGCATGACGAGGTGAATGCCAGGCCCGAGGATATGGTGGCGTGAACGCCGCCGGCGCGAAAGCTCGCGACTCCGAACCAATACCGCTTGCCCGTTGACGCGCTGAGGTGGGTTGCCAGGCCCGATAACCCAGCGCTGAGGTATGCCAGCCCGTTCAGCGTTCAGCGTTGAGGGCAGCGGAAAACTTCCAATCTCACCCCCGGACTCAGGCCGGCGGGCGCAGAAAGCGATAAACGGCACCGTGATAGTCGCGGTGTCTCAGTCGTAGTCTGCCGCCCGCCGGCCTTATTCTTTACCGACGGCGCGGCCCGGAGGGTGAAACATGATACGCAAAATCCGATTCCGAAATGTCGCGCTCGTATCCGCTATGGCCCGGCAGGGCTTTAACAACCGCCGCCTGGCTTGCGCTACCGGGTTGTCTATGCTGACAATCTCTAGCCTAGTCAATCAGCGCCACGACCCGAAGCCCGAGACTGCCGCAAAAATAGCCCGCGTTCTGAGAGTCCCCGCCGCCAAGCTGTTCCCCCATGCGGATAGCGAGGTGGCATAATGAACGCCAACGCGCAAGCCGCCCGCCTGCTGCTCGCCAGCCTGCCTGAGCGGGACTGCCGGGCAATCCTGGCCGACCTGGCCGGCACCCCGCAACCCGCCGCTGCCCCGCGCATCATACGCCGGGCCGAGGCCGCCCGCCGCCTGGCCGTCACCCCCCGAACCTTGGACGCCTGGACACGCTCCGGCCTGCTCGAAAAAGTCAAGCTGGCGGGCCGCAAAAATGGCCTGGGCTTCCGAAGCTCGGATATAGACGCCCTCGTAGCGGGCAAAGGGGGTAGCCATGACGGATAACCCCCATATCGAGGCCGTGGCGGGGGGGATTAGCACCCTAGAAACGACGACCGCCGCCGGGACGGGTGAAGATACCCCCCGGACAATCGGACGCGTTCTAGACGCTCAACGAGGCCATGACGCGGGCGAACGCAAACGCGCCGAACGACTGGCATCCGCGCCAACCCGCTATCGCAGTCTCTACCGCCGCGCCTGGGCCGGCAAGTCGCTCCGCGCCGCCGTGGATTGCTTTTGCTGCGAATGTCTGGGCTTTTCCCCCGCTGAAATCCGGCGCTGCACCGCTCCGGCTTGCCCGCTGTACGAGGTGCGGCCGTACCAGCGCCGGCCGGGCGGGGGAGGTGTAGCATGACGCTCACCGCTTTGTCCAACGAGCGAGCCGTCCTGGGCGCCGTCCTGCTCAAACCAGACCGCGTCCTGCCGGCCCTGCTGGCGCTCCGGCTGACCCCGGCGCACTTCGGGCACCCCGAACACCGCAGGGCTTTCGCCGCCGCCATCGAGCTCCACGCGGCCGGCAGGCCGGTTGACGCGTTGACGGTGGCACGGGCTAGTGGCCTGGACCCGGCGCCGTTATCTGACCTGGTGGCCGACGCACCGCCCTGGACCCATGCACCGGCCCACGCTCAGACTCTCTTGGACGCGGCTACAAAGCGCAAGTTGGCCGTCCTGGCTGACGACCTGCAGCGGCAGGCCCGGGACGGTCGGCCGGTTGCCGCAATCGTGGCGTCCATGCGGGAGGGATTGCAGGCCGCTGACCCAGAGGGCAACGCCCCCGCCATCGAGCAGGATTCCGTTGAACTCCGTGCGCGGCTATTCGCTATCAAGACAAAGCGCGGCCAGACGGCTGCCGAGTACAACGCCGCTATCGCTGCTGCCGTGCTCGATGCTCTCCATGCCCGGGGCCGGTTTTTCCACCATGCGGAGTACCGCGATCACGAAACGGCTTTGTACTTCGACACCCGCCGCAAGCTGCTGCTACCGCTCGCGGGCTCTCTTTTCAAGTCGTGGCTGGCCGATTACATCGGCATCAATCGGACTGATCGCACCTATGCTTTCGTATTTGCGGCCGTCGAGGACACGACACTCAATGACCCTCGCAGCATAGGCTTGATCCCTGCCGCCTACTGGGCACAGCGCGATGGGGCCATCTATCTCTCGAACGGTGACGGAGCGGCCGTCAAAATCACCGCCGGGAACGTCGAGCTCGTTGACAATGGCACCGACGACGTCCTGTTTGCCGCCGGTCACACCTTGAGGTCCTGGGCGCTGGTAGAGCCCGCAGACCCCTTCGCGGCGTGCCGCGTATTTCGGGATATGCGCGCCGCCACCGACTACGGGCTCACCCTGCTCCGTTTATGGGCTACCTGCCTGCCGTCGAACCAGCGATGCAAGCCGCCGCTGGTCCTGGCCGGGGCAGTCGGTTCGGGAAAGACTCGGACGGCCCTCGCTGTGCAAGAGCTTTACGGACTCCCGCCCCGGGTGCTTGTGCCGACCGAAAATGGCGAGACCGACTTCTGGGCTTCGCTCGATGCCGGCGGGCTTCTGGTACTCGACAATGCCGATACCCGGCTGCGCTGGCTCCCGGATGCCCTGGCCGCCGCCGCCACGGACGGCGCGAGAGAAAAGCGCCGGCTCTACACGGATTCCCAAGTCATTCAACACCGGGCACGCTCATGGATATGTATCACTTCGGCGAACCCCACCTTCGGCGCGGACGCCGGGCTCGCAGACCGGCTACTGGTGGAACGGCTTGAGCGGCGCGAGTCAGACACGGCCGAATCCGCACTTGCCGACGAGATAGCCGCCGCCCGCGATGCTGGCCTGTCTTGGATTGCCCAGACGCTATCGCGAGCGCTTGCCGACACGGGACCAGTCCCGGCCAACCTTAATCGCCGCCACCCGGACTTCGCTGATCTGGCCGTCCGCGTCGGCCGCGCCATCGGACAGGAGCCCGAGGCCGTGGCGGCGCTGGGCGCAGCAGAGGCCGACAAGGCCATGTTCAACATGGAAAACGACCCGGTCGGCTCCGCTCTCCTCGCGTTGATCGAGGCCGAGGGCAGTTTCATGGGCACCGCCGCCGACCTGGCGCCCAAACTCCCAGACCTGGACCCCGACTTCTGGACGGCCAAGCGGCTTGGCAAGCGCCTAACCCGGCTGTGGCCGCACCTGGCCAGCGTGTTCCATGCAACGGCAGAGAAGGGACACG
>CAZUYI010000016.1:10417-11430 GCA_964624095.1 uncultured Verrucomicrobiota bacterium
CGGAGGCTATACAACCTATGCGATCCGCTCAAATGGTGAGTTTGGTGAGTTTCAGAGGGTGATTTCTGAAAAGTTCGCGGGAGAGGCTTCTATAGGACTTTTGGGGAAATAGCCCCTTGAAACTCACCATAATCACCAACCCACCCCAGGAGACACCCCATGAATGACCACACCCCGCCCGTCACCATCGGCCAAGTAATTGCCGACTTGGAGCGCCGAGGCTGGCTCCCGACCGCCGCCCGCGCCGTCAAGATTGCCGTGGCGCTATTCTACTGCCTGTCGGGAGCGTACCTGTTCGCCCTGGCCATAATGCTGCTGTGAACCATGCCCGCCGACGCCGACATCCAGCCGACGCTTATCGTGGACACCCGCGTCGCAATGACGGGGAAAAGTAATTGCCTTTACCACCCGGCGTTCGTAAGATAACCTCGTTAAATGAACGAGCGTCCGTTCACTCAATAAATGGCACAATTAATCGGACCATTATTTGGTATTGTACAATTATTTGTACCCAAACAACGTTCGACTGAGGAAGATATGGACCAAGAGGAACACCAATTCGAGCTAGACATCAACAAGGGGGAGTTCCAGCACCTGGATACACCCGTCCTCTACCGCTACCTCGCGAGAATCAACGCCTCTGCTCGCGGTTCGAACCCGGCGTACCATGCCAAGATGAATCACGCGGGGGAGACGATCCGGTTTCTGATCAAACAGAGAGAGGATGGAGCCCAGCAGAGGCACATGCTGAAATGGACCCAGATCGCGGCGATCGCGGCAATTGTCGCAGCAATCATCGGGCTGGTGGGTATCGTTATCCAGTTCTGGTAGTGAAACAGAGCGGAGTCGAACCAAGCGTCGCTCCCTATTCGCAGCCCGCGGCGGGCTGCTCAAGGGAGAACGCGGGCGTTGTGCCGGAAAAGAATGAAGAAGATTATCCTTTTTCTTGGGGTTCTCGTGGTACTCATCGCCCTGGCGATGCCGTTGTTTCGCACCGGACCTGGCGAGATGCC
>CAZUYI010000016.1:11440-11924 GCA_964624095.1 uncultured Verrucomicrobiota bacterium
CCCGCGGAGGGCTGCTAAAGGGAGAACGCGCCCGTTGTGCAGGAGAATGATGAACGCAGAGTCGATCTCCAAAATCATAGGTAGCGTCGCCGTACTCGCCACAGCGCTCGCCACGGCGGGAAAGCTCATTTGGGGTGACTCCTTGGCGAAGCAACGACTCAAAACGGACCTCGACGTTCTGAAATCGCTCAAGGACTTAGGCTTTGATACTCAAACCCTCCAGAAGCAGTTGGAGATCCGCACCCAGAAACTATACTCCGAGCAGGGCCCTCCTTCTCTTTTCGTAGAAGAGCCTTTCAGACTTCTGGCCGCTGTGATTGTCGGCGTGGGTATGCTGTTGCTCGCCTACTACCTTGCACGTGCCGGATCGTATTTCTGGGCAGGGGTCCTCGGCTTTTACTCGATGGGGCCATTCCTGTTCGCGACGGACTTCATGGGCAGATGGCGAGGCCGGCATCAGCAACGGATGACTGGAGAATCGGAC
>CAZUYI010000016.1:11934-17017 GCA_964624095.1 uncultured Verrucomicrobiota bacterium
TCAGAGCACAATAACGGAATTCATCCTACAAAATGACCCGCGCGAACGCAGGTCATTCTGCGGCTGATTTCGGACGTTGGGCAGCAGACAAGGAGCCATCATGGCATCGGAGGAACTTCAGCAGAGATACCCAGACGGCAAGGGCAAGAAGGTAGGCACATTCGAGGTTTTCGAGTGCCAGCTTACGACCCTTAACCAGTTTGCCCAGGCTGGCATCCTTCCCGACGTGGATTACGGCAAGTACAAGACACAAAAATGCGACGCTCTCGTCATCTCCCGACTGCCTGATCCCCACGCCGTAGTTATTGGCGAGCATAAGAAGCCCGGGGACCTGACGGAATCCAACTGGCGCGATTTAGCGAAAGACCTTCTGACGTCCAAGTGTGCGCCCACGAAGGCAGCGATCGGGTACTTGACGGATTCAATACGCACGTACTGGATCAACGGTCTTGCCGGTGATGTCGTTCTTATTCAGAGGGAAGACGAGAAGGATATGCCTGTATCGCCCGATTACACGAAGGGGGACTTCTGTCACGAACTGGAATACATCATCCGCAACTATGATCCCGCCATCAATATCGTCCGGGCGGAAGAACGCTCAAATCCTGATCACCTCGCACGCGAGGTGTGGCAAACAATCTGGAGACTTCGCGCCGACAACCCTGAAGACTGCCTTGCCACGTTCGTTGAGTTGTTCCTGTTCAAGTTCCTCGATGACCTCGCATTACTGAAGCATAGTGATACCGGCGCGGATGTCTCGCTAACGTACGTTCTTACTCTGCCGAAGGAGAAGGCATATGCCTACTACTGGGAGCAAGTGCGGCCATATGTGAAGAAACTGTTCCCTCAGGGTCCAGATGGTTACAGCATCATCAATGGGATAGTCCTGCAGCCGTCGAACCGCGATCACAACATCATCTTTCACGAAATCATGCGAAAGTTTGTTCGCTTCGGAACATTACGTAACACAGAATCGGACTTCAAACGACGCCTGTACGAGTCGTTTCTCAAGGAAAGCAAGACGACTTCCAGCTTCGGGCAGTTCCTGACACCTCGGAAGATCGTCTCCGCAATCCACGACATGGCAGAAGTTGAAAGGCTCACTCCCGATAAAGAGATTTGCGATCCTGCCGCCGGTGTCGGCGGCTTTGTTCTCGAACAGATGGCCAGAGATTTGGGCGCTCAATGGACTCTTGCCGGAAGCAAGATGAAGGCCACGCACAACTGGCACGCGTGGGAGATTCTGCCAAAAACATCGATTCTGGCTCGCGCTAACGCGCTTGTGCACTGCGGAGATTGTCTTTCTGATAGACCAGCACGAATCAAGTCGTTTGCAAAGTGGTTAAACGCCGCCTTTCACTGTTGGGACAAGACGGCGCTCGGCAGTCTCGAAACAATGGCAGAGGGCAAGTTCGATCTCATACTCACCAATCCGCCATTCGTTGTGTCCGGTTCAAAGGACTACAGCAGAATCGTACGGTCGAATAACAAGCGCAAACGCTACTACTCGGAAAAGGCAAGTGGCGTCGAGGGTCTGTTCGTCCAGTTCATCGTCAAATCGCTCAAAGCAAACGGCGAGGCGTGGGTCCTTTTGCCGGAGAGTTTGTTCTTGCGTACGACAGACAGAGGGCTGCGCCGCTGGATATATCGCAACTGTCAACTCGACTTCATGGCCATTTATCCCGAGCGCACATTCTACAACACCCCCAAGAGAGTCGTCGTTGCACATTTGCGGAAACGTGCACGTCCGATAACGGATGCGGAAATGGCAAAGGCATTGGATAAGGAACAAGTGGTTTTGTTTGCTGTTTCCGAAATCGGAGAAACGCGCGACGCGAAAAGACTTCCCTGTCAATCAGACTTGCCAGAAATGATTGCGGTATACCGTCACGTCAAGAGCCGTTCACTCGAACTAATCAATACGCAGAGAGCAGTCGTTGCAAAGGCTGCCGATTTGATCCCTCAGAAGTGCATGAATCTCCGACACCACTGGTCAAAGGAAGATGCAGTGGCACTTGGCCTTATCAGCACGACCGAAGACCCGGTTGCAGCTCGTGATCAGGTAAACCAACTTGTCGGCTCCATTCTGGCTCTTAGCGCAGACTGGAAAGAGCGCATGGAGCATCGCCCTCCACCTGCAACCCCAACACGAACACGCACGGTACGCCTTGGCGACCCCGCTCTTTTCACGCTCTCTATTGGCGGCCGAGTTCTCAAGAAGGACATTCATACAATCAAGACTGGCATTCCGCTCTTCAGCGCAAACGTCCGCAAGGTGTTTGGATTTGTTCACACGGCGAACGCGGGCAACCTAGGCAAGGGCGGCGCGTTGTGGAGTATTGACAGCGATTTTGATTGCCGAGGAGTTTCCGCAGGAGAAGCCTATTCGATCACCGATCACTGCGGCCAGGTTGAAATTGTCGCTGACGGGATTAACCCACACTATTTGGCGCGGCAGATCAAGCAAGCAGGACTCGACCAAGGATTCAATCGCGAGTATCGCCCGTCCCTTGGCGTTATCGAAGACCTAGAGATTGATCTCCCAATTCGCGAGGATGGTACATTCGACGCAACCCTTATGGATCAATGGGCCACTTTTGGAGACGAGGTTGAACTCTCCAAGGAAAAGTTCGAGAAGATTCTGAAAGATGCCCAACAAGGCGGTTGACTCGTACGCGGAACCCGCGGCGGGTTTCACGCCGGTCACCGCTGCCGTTCGCGTCACAAGAAGAAATGATCGGGATAGCAATAGCTTTGGGTATCTCTCTCCTTCTTGGACTTGTCGTCACCCGCATAGCACCCCATCCCGAAAGCCGGCCCGATAGGGCAAGCCGACACGCGCCGGCCATGCAACGCTACACGCAGCCCCCGCCGGGACGGGCGAACCGGCCCCGGACACCCCCCCCCTGCCCCGCGCCCGAGGCCGACGGCGCACCCGCCAGAACCTACACAATATGCCCCTCGCTACCGCCACCCGGCACCGGCTTGTCGAGAGTCCCCGCCGCCTGTTTCCCCTCACCTTCACCCCCCCCTACCCCCCCCGCGCGAACGCCGCTGACATGGGACTGTGGTAGTTCTGTGGTATTTGTACCCCCTAGAAATACCACACTCGGGAGGGCAGGGAAAAAGCGACAAAGGGAAGTACGGGAATACCGGCACCAGCGTTTGAGGCCGGTAAATAAAGGCCGAAATGGCCTTTCAATCAATGGAATCAGGGGAGCCAGCTGTCGGATTTGAACCGACGACCTGCTGATTACAAATCAGCTGCTCTGCCGGCTGAGCTAAGCTGGCTCGATGGGACGGGCGGAAACAAGCGGCACCATAAAACCGGCGGGGACCCGTGGCAAGGCTTTTATGACCCGCGTGAGAGCTCCGTGCGAGGGGTCCCCCGCCCGTCAGGCGGTCAGGTATTTGGCCTTGAGCAGCAGCAGGAGCCTCTGGTTTGGCGCGGCGCCGGCCGGCATGATAACGAGGTTGAAGCGCGCCTCCAGGGCGACGTCACCGGACAGGGCGCCGCAGAGGACCAGGCCTATCCCGGGACTGATCTGGCGCACGGCCCGCAGGAGGCTCTCGGCATCGTGTCCCAGCAGACCGCGGTCCAGCACGAGGACATCGAGGTCCCGGTTGCGCTCGACGGCGGCGAGAACCGCGGCCAGGTCCAGCCGGCGTTCCACGCGGGCGCCGAGCCGGCGCAGCCGGTCTTCCAGCGGATCCAAGTCCGGGTACGAGCCGGCGAGCAGGAACCGCACGACCGCCAGCCGGGACGTCAGCAGGCGTTCCGGGATCTCGTCCGCCCATTCCTCGCCAAGCCCGACATCCACCGGCGGCAGGCAGATGCGGAAGACGCACAACCCGCCCTCGTCCTCGATCTGGTCCATGTGGCCGCGGACTTCCTCGACCATCGTGCGCACGACCGACGAAATCACGCCCGCCTCCTCGTGGACGGGCTCGAACCGGCGGGACAACGGCGCGGACCCATCCGGCACGCCCGGCGAGGACTCTCCGGAGACGATGATAACTGCCGCATAGGGCGGGCCGACATTGGTCCAGGGCTTGGTGCCCGGCGGGCTGAGGGTTACCGTGACCGTGCCGGGCCGCGGCTGGGCGTCGGCCGCAAGCATGCCAAGGTGGAGCACGGCCTGCTCGATCTGGGGGCCGGACAGAGGCACGGCGGGAAACTCTCCTTCCAGAACTGTGCGCACCGTCCACTTGGCCGACAGGGCGACGCGCAGGAGCCCGGCGGCTTCCTCGACATGCGTGGCCAGATGGGCGCCGGGCTTGCCAGCCTGCCCCGCGCGGCTGAGTTCGAGGAGCTGGCGCGAGACATGGATGCCCTTGCGGGTTTCTTCGTCAATGATCCGGACGGAGCGCCGGCGCGTTTCGGCATCCATGTCGAGCCTCTGCAACAGGCTCGCGTGCCCCGAGATGGCGCAGAGAATATTGTTGAAGTCATGCGCGACGCCCGAGGCGATGCGGCCGATCAACTGGAACTGCGCCTGCTGGTGCTTGCGCACCTCCTGCCAGCGCCGGTGGGTGATGTCGCTCACCAGGATCAGCATCAATCCCTCGGAGGGCTGCGAGCGGAATCGCAGGGTACGCATGCCCTGCGCGCAGGCATACTCCGCTTCGACTTCCCGGGGCTGGCTGGGATCGAGCAACAGGTCGAGATCCTCGTCCGCCAGGAACGGGAACACCGCCTGGACCCGCGCCCCGGCCTCGGCCGGGCCGGGCGCCAGGCGGTGTGCCGCCGGGTTCAACCCCTCGATCACGCCGCGCCGGTCAAGGGCCAGCAGCCCGTCGCTTAAATAGTCCATCGCATTCACGAACCGGCCCACGCGGCGGCGTCCCTCGATTTCGGCCGTCGAGCGGATCGCCCACAGGCCCAGAGCGCCGGCCAGGAAGAGGCAGCCCATGGTCAGCGCCCACACGGACAGGCTGATCGGGTGCAGTACCTGCAGCGCCTGCGACGGCTCCAGATACGTCTGAATATTCTCGATGATCGTGAACGCGGCGACGGCCACGATGGCGAACAGCAGGATCATCAAGACGGCGTACCGCCACATACTGGAGGGAAACACTTTCA
>CAZUYI010000017.1:0-10375 GCA_964624095.1 uncultured Verrucomicrobiota bacterium
CGGGTGTGAGGTCGAGGTCGAACAGGTGGTTGTCGGCCCGGACCAGGGGCTTGCGGTTGCCCCGGTCGAGCGTATCGAAGACCGGCTGGCCGTCCAGCCACCAGTGCATCCACCAGTTCGCCCCCGCGCCGACGGTGATCGTGGCGGCGCGAGCCGCTTCCAGCGGCGCCATGAGGAATACGGTCTGCCCGCGCGACGCGCCGCCGAAGGCCGCGGCGAGATCCAGCCGCCCGTCCGTCATCCGCACCGGCATGGCCTTGAACCGCCGGCCGGCGAATTCCCATTCCTCCGGGATCTGCTTGAACTGATCGCCCGGCGGCAGCTCCGCGCGCTTAGGCGGTAAGCCGTCAGCCGCGGGTAGCGGCCCGAAGGCCAGCCACTCCGCTGGCCATGCCACGGCCTCCTTGGCCGGGGGCTGCCCGGGCGGCGCCAGCGCCGCGGATCCGATGGCCAGTGCTGTCATCCAGGGCTTCATGATGGCGGGGACTCCTTTCTTGTGTGTCCCCAGTTCAGTGGGACGCGCCGGTGTTCACCCGCAGCGTGATCGCACCGGGCCCCGAAGCCGTCACCCGCGCGGCGGCGCCCGGCTCCCTGGACACGGTGATCGTGTCATCCTGGCAAACGACGTCCAGGTCCGCCGCGGGGATGTCGAGCGGTGCCGTGCCCGGCCCCGTGAACTCCAGGTGCAGCCGCTCGCGGCCCCCGTCGCGGGTCCGATAGGCAAACGCGGCGCCCGTCGCGCGGTTGGCAAACAGGGCGTAGCCGCCCTGCCAGGAAAACGTGTCGCCCGGCTGGAACTCGGTCGGCGTCCGGATCTGGTTGAAGTACAGCTTGCTCGGCTTGATGATCCGGGAACAGGACGGCGGAACCAGCCCGCGGGCCGGCAGGTCGGAGTCCAGGTCGAGCCAGAAGGCCAGGCACAGCGACGTGTCGCGCTGATGTAGAATCGCCTTGTCCACGGCGCCGAACCGTGCCAGCGCGCCGGACTCCGACGCGCCGGTATAGGGCACCAGCGTCCGCTCGCCGCGCGCGTAGTAGATGGCGTCCATGCCGACAAACCCGGGCAGCGCGCTGAACGCCAGCAACTGCAGGCCGTAATAGGCGGTGATCGTCACCGGCGCCAGGACTTCCGTCCGGGCGCGGACGGTCATCTGGCTGCCGGCGACCTCGACGTCGTATGTCTCCCGGAGCAGGTCCCGGCCGGCTCCGGTGGCGTAGTCAATAGTCTCGGGGTCGAGCAGCACGTGCTCGAACCGCAGGCGCACGGCGTCGCAGCCCAACGGGCCGGCGCCCTCCCGCAGCGGGGTGCCGTCCGCCCAGGCCTCGAGGCGCGCGCGCGACGGGTCGCTCGTCAGGCGCTCGAGCCGCACGGCCTGGCCCGGCGTCACGCTGTGAAACGACGCGTCCGCGGCCGGGTCGCATTGCAGCACGTTGCCATGGCGGCCCAGGTAATTCAGCCGCGCCAGGGTCTTGCGCGACACCGGCGACTCGAAGGTTTCCAGCGCGCCGCCGGCTTCCTCGGGAAACCGGCCGGCGTCGTTCACGGTCAGGGTGTGCCGGGCGTCATCCCTGGACACGACCGTCGCGGCCAGCGGGCTGCGCGTCGTCAGGTGCGCCCCGCCGGTCCAGGCGGAGCCCCGATCCGCCTGCTTGACGGCATACGGCCCGAAATTGTCGCTGACGGAAGTGAAGCACGGGCGAGCGTCGTTTGCGTCCAGGACGGATGCCGTGAGCGGGCCGGCATTCGACCGGAGATGGAGCTGCGTCAGTTGCCAGGTCCGGTTGAACGGCTGCTGGGCGAAGGTGAAGATCACCGCCCGCGCGGGATCGCCCTGCAGCGCGGCGCCGACTCGCAGTGCGCCGTTCCGGAAGAGGACGATGGTGGCCGGGCCCGCGCTGGGATTCGTGGTAGTGCCTGTCATGTCATGACTCCGTTCCCCCGGCGACGCGGCGCCGGGTCTTGCGAACGCCAGGATCGCCCACGCCACTCCGAGCCAGCCGGCTATCCGCGTGGGCTTCATGCTGTGTTTCCCTCGTGTCCGTCGTGGGGACTGACCCCCGAACTCTTCAGCCGGCCGGCCGCCAGTTACAGGCGTAGAGCGCGGCGTCCTCGATCTCGGTGCGCGCCACGATCCGCTTTCCGGGCACGGGGTCCACGTATCTCTTTGTACTGCACGGGTAACGCGCATTGACGGTTATCCCCGACCCGGGCTTGGCCAAGCTCATAGGCCAGGCACTGTTCGTCGGTTGATTCCAGTAATCCCGGCCCCAACACTTGATGAACCTCGATCGCGCATCCGATCACGCGGTTGGACAAGGGATCAAACTCCATCCCTTCCCCCCTTCGTGTCCTTCGCGCCCTCCGTGGTGAAGCGCTTCGCCTTCAGCCCCCCCCGCGACTAGTTGGCGGACGGCCACTCGGCCAGCAAGGGCAGCAGGACGTCGAAAAACTCGCGCCCGTGCGATTCCATCTCCGGCGGACGGCCGCAACGTGGTCAAGCTGGCCATGCAGCCCGGCGGCCGGCGGGTGTACCACGGGAACTCCGTGATCATGGGCACGGTCCCGAACCGCCTCTGGCAGACGCCCGGCAGGTAGCCTTTCAAGTAGGCCGATGTGAAATCCAGCGCGCGGCTGCCCCAGACCTTCTGGTCGCGCGAGCGGTCGGGCGCCCGGGCCAGGAACGCCTCGATCAGGCCCGGCGCGCCGGCGCGGAACGAATCGTTCAGATGCGGCGCGGTATTGTTATGCATGTCGAGATAGAAGGCGGGCTTCAGGCTCAGCATGAAATCCGCCAGCCCTTTGGCTCCCGGATCGTCGGCACCGCGCAGGGCCAATTGGTTCCCGAAATTAACGCCGGTCGGCGCCAGGCAGCAGTGCCCGCGAGCGACGGCGTCCGGGTTGATCATAGGGAAGAAAAACAGGTTCAGGCGGTCGAGAACCTGCGCCACGGACGCGGGGTGCTCGAGCGCGTGGCGGAACCAGCCGGCCATGCAATGCGCGCCCGCCGTTTCGTAGGCATGCGCGCGCGTCGTGACGACAGCGATGCGCCCGGCCGGGTTCCCGCAGCGCAGGCCGGCGATCGGCCGCCCCTCGGCGCTCACGGCCGCCTCGATCCTCTCGAACGGGCCCCGGCCGGCATACCGCTCGAGCAGCGCGGCGTAATCGCCGGTGTCGAATTTGGGATGGCAGCAGAGCCGGTGCCGGCCGGGCGGCACCACGAGGGTCAGCGTCGTCAGGCCGGTCTCGGACCGCGTGGACAGCATGCGCCAGTCCTGCCCGTCGTCGTATCCGATGTAGATGTAATCGTGGCACCCATCGAAGCCGGGCTCAGCCCAGGTGATGTGGAGCAACGCCATGACCGGCGCGGCGCCGGTGTTGACGAGGGCCAGGTGCAGGTGGAACGAATAGCCCTCGGGCGCGCCCGGCTCGAGGGCCTGGCGGATAGTCCAGGCATCTTTCCCTCCGACGCCGATCGCGCCGGGGTTCATCGGGTTGGCGTTGTCGAACCCGGTCTCGAGGAAGAGCCCCTCGATGCTCGGATGCGGAAGGCGGGCGGCGGCTGCGCTCATGAGGATGTTCCGGATGCGGGAGGGCGTTCACCGCGCGGGTTACGAAGCGTTTGTATGGAGAGGAGGTTCTTCGCAATGCCCGCTGCGGGGTGTTTCCGTTGTTCGTTCGTGGCTGGCAGCGCACTGTGACGGGTTGCCTGCAATTCAGTGTGCCATGCGCCCGGCAGTCGAAACAACAGGAATCTGGTGATTTCTTCTGGATCCCGGTGCTCCGGCCGCTGGGCACGCCGGCGCTGGACACGCCGGCGCTGGACGGGTCCGGCGGGGTGTGCTAGATTAGGCCCTGTAAGCCTCATCCAGGCCGGACATCCGGCCTCTTCAAGGAGCAGCTCATGATCCGCAAAGCGGCCCAGATGGAATCGGAAGTGCGGACGGCCCTGCGCGGCGGGCCCGGCGCGGTCACCGTGCAGCACCTGTTCAAGTCGAACGAAATCACCGCCCGCACGCGGCTCTGCGCGCGGCTCATCCTGCCGCCGGGCGCGGGCATCGGGCTCCACGCCCACGAGGGCGAGGACGAACTGTTCGTCGTGACCCGCGGCTCGGGCCTCGTCGAGGACGGCGGCGCCCGGCAGCGCGTCGGGGTCGGCGACGCCATCCTCACCGGCAAGGGCGCTTCGCATGCCGTGCAGAATGACGGCCCGGAGCCGCTCGAGATGATCGCGCTCATCCTGCTCTACTGACGCCCATGGACCTCGTGCCCAACCAGCTCGTGTGGCCGGCCCGCACCCTCATCGGCGCGGGGGAGTCGGCCCGGCTGCTGCCGGAATGCGCGCGGTTCGGCCGCCGCGGCGTGCTGGTCCACGGGCACTCGCTGAAAGCAAGCGGCAGGCTCGCCGCGCTCCGAGCGGCCGCGCCGCCGGAGGCGGACGTGCTCGAATGGGAGCACGCCGGCGGCGAGCCGACCCTCGCCGATCTCGACCGGCTGCTCGAGGCGGTCCGGCGCCTGCCGGCCGACTGGGTGGCCGGGGTGGGGGGCGGGAGCGTCCTGGACCTGGCCAAGGCGGCCGCGGGGTTGTGCCACGGCCGCGCGCCGGTCGCGGCCTATCACGACGGCGCCCCGCTCGAAAGGCCGGGCATCCCTTTCATCGCCGTGCCCACCACCGCCGGCACGGGCTCGGAGGCCACGGTCAACGCGGTCTTGACCCATACCGCCACGGCGTGCAAGAAATCCATCCGGCTGGACAGTTTCATGGCGCGGCTGGTCATTCTCGATCCCGGCCTCCTGCCCCGCGCTCCGGCCCCGGTCATTGCCCATGCCGGGCTGGATGCCTTGACCCAGGCCCTGGAGGCGTTCACCAGCCGCCACGCGGTCTGGCTCAGCGACGCGCTGGCGCGCCAGGCCCTGGCGCTGATCGCCGGCAACCTCGAGCCGTATTACCGCGGCGCCGACCCGGACGCCCCGGGCCGCGTGCTGCTGGGCAGCACCCTGGCCGGCCTGGCCTTCGCCATGGCGCGGCTCGGCGTCGTGCACGGCATCGCCCACCCGCTCGGCGTGCGCTGCCATGTGCCGCACGGGCTGGTGTGCGGCGTGTGCCTGCCTCTGGCCGTCGAGTTGAACCGCCCGGCCATGGGCGCCAAGTACAACGAGCTCCAACGCATCCTGGGCTCGGACCCGGCCGCCTGCCTGCGCGGCCTGATGGGCCGGCTCGATGTCCGGTCCCCGTTCGCCGGCCGGCCCGTCCCGGACCGCGCGGCGATTGTCGCCGAAACGTTGAACGCCGCATCCACCCGGTCCAATATCAAGCCGGTCGAAGCGGCCGACGTCGAGTGGTTGCTCGACCGCCTGTTTGCCCCGGCGTCCTGACGCCCAAGCCGGAGGCCTTATGGTCATCGGCCTGCTCCAGATCCGTATCAGCCTGCCGGAGGCGCGCTCGCTGAAGGACAAGCGCCGCGTCGTGCGCAGCCTCAAGGACCGGATCGTGCACCGCATGAACGTCAGCGCGGCGGAAGTCGGATGCCAGGAGGCGTGGCAGACGGCGGAACTGGCCTTTGTGACCGTGGCGGCGGAGTCCGCCTGCGTCCAGGAGCGCCTGGCCGAACTCAGCGCGCGCGTCCGGTCGGATCCGCGGTACGTACTGCTCGACCTGCACACAACCCTGCGCTGATGGGTTGGAGTCGGCCCGGAATCCCGGTGCAACCGGGAACCGGTAGGAAGGGAGGTCCGCCATGAAGCGATCCGTCCTGCTCGGAGCCGCCTGCGCCTTGCTGGCGGGCTGCGATTTCACGGCGCCGCTGATCCCGGCGCCTGGCGCCGAATCCGACGCCGCGCTTGCGGGTGCGTGGGTGCGCGCCAAGCCGGACGGCGCGCGGGAACGCCTGCTCGTGTTGCCGCTGGGCCGGGCGGAGTGGCTGGTCTCGTTCCCTGCCGGAACCGATACCGCCTTGTTCGCCCGCGCGTGGGTGGGGCGGGTCAAGGGCCGGCGCCTGGTCCAGTTGGAGTGGATCGGCACGGCGGAAGGCAAGCGGCCGGACAGTCCCCGCGTGTTCCAGGTGGCGTCCTATGCGCTGACGAACGGAACGCTCGACGTGCGGCTGCTGAACGCGGACGTCGTAGGGCGCGACGCCCAGACGCCCAAAACCCTCGCCCGGGCGCTGGCCGACCACGCGGACGATCCCGCCCTGTTCCGCGAGCCGATGGTCTTCCGCCGCGATCAGTAACCGCGCGACTGCAGCAGCGTGCGGAGCTCTTCCTGAAAGGCCTGCACGTCCTCCGGGCTCGGCCGGTACGAGCGGTTCCCGCCCGCCTCGAGCGCCAGGCGGCCCAGTTGGTCCAGCATCCAGGTGGCGGTTACGCCGTCGCTGAACCGGACGCTGCCGCTGACGACGGCCCCGGGCTTGACGATCCGGTCGAGGGTCACCGACACGCCGCCTCCGCCGCCGGCGGGATACTCGGGTTCGTCCTCCGGCGGCTCGCCCCGCCCGGGGGCGGGTTGCTTCGGCAGGTTCAGCGCGGCGCGCGGCGTGGCGCGGTCCTGGATCTTCAGGTTCAGGTCCAGAACCAACAGACGCACATCCATGAATGTCAGCGATCGCTGAAACTCGGTGTTCAGCCGCTTTTGAATCTCGGTCAGGCTGCAGCCTTCCGCAACCCAGCGTCTGACGGCGGCTTTCTGGTCATCGGTAAGGTCGTTCATACAATCCGCTCCAGGTGGCGCCGGCCCGCGATTCCGGCTTGGCCAGCGGCACTATGGCACAGCCGAATGCCGCCGTCAAGCGGCCGCCGGCTCAAATCATGCCGAGCGAGCTCAGCACGGCGTCCATGAGGGCCACGTTGTGGCGTTCCGTCTCCGGATCGCGCGCGTCGCGCCAGAGCGCGGCCAGCCGGGCGTGGGTCTCGCGGGACAGCCGGCAGGCCGGGTCCTTCGCGCGGCCGGCGCGGAATTCGAGCAGCGCGCGCGCCGCCGCCCGGGTCAAAAACGCCTCGGCGCAGGCATGCTGCTTCAGCGCCGAGGAAGGCACGGCATTCGTGACGGCGTCCGTCCCGTAGGCCGCCAGCACCGCGTATTCCTTGGTCGGTTGCGGGGTGTTGTCGAGGATGCGGTCCGCCAGCAGGAACATGGGCACATTGAACGTGACCGCCCGGGTCGGAACCTGGTCGAGGGTCGGGAACAGCTGGGGCCAATCGAGCATCTGCTGGCGGATATTCTGGCTGTTCATGGGCACGGTGATCATGCCCGGCGCCTGGTCGAGCGGCGTCTCGGCCCCGTGAAAGCCCCAGTGCCCGTCCATGCCGGTGCCCTTGAGCTGAAGCAGGTACGCGCCCTGCCGCTTGAGCGCCAGCAGGTCGTCGCGGTACCGGCGCTGCACGTCCGCATCGTCCGCGCCGCCGGTCAGCTCGAGCGGGTGCAGGCGCGGCAGCGGCCCGCAGACGCCGGCCAGCGGCTGGTAGAACGAGGTCTCGAGCAGGTGGCGGAAGGTCGCCGGGAACTGTGGGCTCGAACGGGGTATGGGGTAGTCGTCGAACTGGAAGTAATGGGCGCCGCGCAGCACGTCGCGCAACGCGGCGTCCGCGCCGGCCTGCCGGATCAGCGCCCGGTAAAACGGGAACGCGCTCGGCGCCGCCATCAGCCAGAGCACCACCGGGCGCCCGGCCCCGGCCTGCGCCTTCAGTTCCGCGGCCGCCGCGCCCGCAGTCCGCTCGCCCATCGTCGTCTCGTCGGGCAGCACGTGAATCCGCACCCGCCCGCTCTTCCAGTCCGTGCTCTGTTCCATGGCCATCGTGACGTCCTTTCCCTTGATGCGCCGCCCGAATGCCCGGCGCGAGATGCAACCCTAGGCGGCGGCGCCCGGAAGTCAAGGCGGATCTTGGCGACCCGCCCGGCGCGCTGGAGCGTGCGCGGGGTGCTCCGGGATCAGGGGACGCGGTACAGGCGGTCGAGCGGGAACGCGTTTTCGAGGTGGCGAATCTCGGGCGCGGCGGCGCCTTCCGGCGCGCCGAGCACTTCGACGACGTCGAATCGGAAGGCGTGCGGCGGGTGCTTCAGCCGCTTGAGATAGCGCACGGCGGCGCGCGAGAGTGTATGGCGCTTGCGGTCGTCCACGCGGTCGGCCGGCCGGCCGAACCCGGCGCCGGCCCGGGTCTTAACCTCGACGAACACGAGCACGTCGCCGTCGCGGGCCACGAGGTCGAACTCGTCGCGCGGTCCCACGCGGACCCGGCAGCCGAGGATGCGGTATCCCTTGGCGCGCAGCGCCCGCTCGGCCTGGCGTTCGCCCCACAAGCCGGCGGGGGGCGGCCGGGCGGGAGCCGGCCGGAACAGCCGGCTAAGGCGCTGCCACATCGGCGCTGGCCTCCGTGCGGGTGAGTCGGGACCGGATGCTCTCGATGTCGCGCACGGGCCGGAACGAGCGCCGGTGCTGGGTAGTGGCCCCGTACTTGAGCAGCGCCTGGATGTGCAGGGCGGTGCCGTAGCCCTTGTGGCGGACAAAGCCGTACTCCGGGTGGGCGCGGTCGAACTCGTCCATCCAGCGGTCGCGCGTGACCTTGGCGATGACACTGGCGGCGGACACCGACAGGCAGAGGGCATCGCCCTTCACGATGGCCCGGGAAGGGCAGGGCAGGCTGGGCACCGGGCGTCCGTCCACCAGCGCGAAGTCGGGCCGGGCGGCCAGGTGGAGCAGGGCACGCCGCATACTGCGGTGCGTGGCCTGGAGGATGTTGACGGCGTCAATTTCGGACGCCTCGCCGAACCCGATGCCGATGTCAATGCCGGGCACGGCGAAGAGCTGGTCATAGAAACGGTCGCGCTGCAGCGCGGTGAGTTGCTTGGAATCGGTGAGCGCCGCGAAGCGGCCGTACTGCTCCGCCTCGATGTAGGCCGGAGGGAACACGACCGCGGCCGATACCACCGGGCCCGCCAGCGGGCCGCGGCCGGCTTCGTCCACGCCGGCCACGCGGCTCCGGCCCTGGCGCCACGCCTCGCGCTCAAAGGCCAGCCGACCTGCCCCTTCGGCCATCATGCCTCCGAGCCGGATCAGCCCTGTTGCGTGGCCAGGCGGGCGGCCTTGCCGGACCGCTCGCGCAGGTAGTACAACTTGGCCCGGCGCTTGTTGCCCGTGGCCGTGACTTCGATCGCGGCGATGGACGGGGAATGCAGCGGGAACACCCGCTCGATGCCCTCGCCGAACGACACGCGCCGCACGGTGAAGGTCTCGGTGGCGCCGCCCCCTTTGCGGGCAATGACGGTGCCGGCGTACGCCTGCAGGCGCTCCTTGTCGCCTTCCTTGATCTTCACCATCACCTTGACGGAGTCACCCACGGCAAAGGAGGGCAGGGCCGTCTTCCGGCGCTGCTCCGTGTCCAGCGTAGTCAGTAAGGTCGAGTTCATAACCGTGTCCCCGTCTGCCATGCGGTCTGCCAACGCCTGCCGGTCCCGTTCAACGGCAGCAGTCTACGGAGGCCGCCGGCGCCGTCAAGCGTTTTCCATCAGGTCCGGCCGGCGCTCGGCGGTCCGGCGCCGGGATTCCTCTTCGCGCCAGCGGGCAATCGCGGCGTGGTCGCCGGTCAGCAGGACGTCCGGCACCCGCATCCCGCGGAAGTCCTCCGGGCGCGTGTACTGCGGGTATTCCAGGCGGTTCCCGGCGAAGGATTCCTCGAGGGTCGCCGTGTCGGCGCCCAGTACACCCGGCAGCAGCCGGACCACGGCATCAATCACCACGGTGGCGGCGAGGGTGCCGTTGGTCAGGATATAATCGCCGATGGACAGTTCGTCGGTCGCCAGCCCCTGGGCGACTCGCTCGTCAATGGCTTCGTAATGGCCGCACAGGAAGATCAGGTGCCGCTCGCGGCTCAAGGCGGAGGCCGTCTCCTGGCGGAACGGCCGGCCCTGGGGCGTCATCAGTACGATCCGGGCGGCCGGGGTGCGCAGGGCCTCCACGGCCTCGAAAAAAGGCTCCGGCTTCATTACCATGCCCGGCCCGCCCCCGTACGGGCGGTCGTCCACGGTGCGGTGCCGGTCATGGGTGTAGTCGCGCAGGTTGGCCACGCGGAACGAGACGGCACCCGACCGCGCCGCGCGCTGCAGAATGCTGGCGTCCAGGAATCCCTGCACCATCGCGGGGAAGATGGTGATCACGTCAATCTGCAACGGGGCGCCCATGCGAACACTCCGCGCGACCGGACGCGGCGCGGGATCCGTCAATCGGCGATTTCGAGCAGCGCCCGGTGCTTGGTCTTGGCCGCCAGGCTGGCCAGCAGCACCCGCAGCGCGCTGATCGTCTTGCCGTTCTTGCCGATGATCCGGCCCATGTCCTCGCCGTGGCAGTGCACCTCGAGGAGGATCGTCTGGCGCCCGTACACTTCGGA
>CAZUYI010000017.1:10385-14334 GCA_964624095.1 uncultured Verrucomicrobiota bacterium
TCTCGGGGTGGCTGGCAAGCGCCCGGAGTACGTATGCGACGAAGTCTTTCATGCCGTCAGGCGGTAGGCGTCGAAGCCGGTGCGGCAGGCGCGGGAGGCTCGGCTGGAGCCGCCGCTGCCATGGGCGTGGTCTTGGCTTTCCGGATCAGGCTGCGCACGGTCTCCGACAGAATCGCCCCCCGGCCCTTCCAAGCCTCGATCCGGTCCAGCTTGAGATGAAAATTGCGCGTCGCCTTCTTCGGATCGTACCAGCCCAGGATTTCGAGGCATTGGCCGTCGCGCGGCGCGCGGCTGTCGGTGGCCACGATCCGGAAACAGGGATCGTTGTTGGCCCCGGTCCGGCGGCATCTGATCTTAACTGACATGAGGCTCCTCCATGTCGCTGTAATGGGTCAAGACGAGTTATATACCACGGCCTGGCCCCGGCATACAAGACTAAAAAAGCCTCCGGGGGGGTCAAACCAAAGAATATAGCCTGACCCGCCAGAGGCCGGGTCCGAAAGGCGGACGGGGGCTGTGGGCATGGAAGCGTCGCGGCGGCCCGGCCCGCCGCCTCGGCGGCCGTGGCGACTCCGGCCAGATCCGGGGCCGGGGTCCGCCGCCGCGCGGCAGGGACGATTCAGGCACGGCCCATAGCGCCCTTCGCCGCGCACGCGATCCGGTCTTTGCCGGTCCAGTCGGGCTCGATCCGCACGGCCTGGAACCCGGTGGCCTCGAGCAGCGCCTGGACCGCGGCGCCCTGAGTTTCCCCGATTTCCATGAAGAGCCCCCCGCCGGGCGCCAGGGCCGGCCACGCGTGCGCCGCCAGACGCCGGATCACAGCCAGGCCGTCCGGACCGGCGTCCAGCGCCAGGCGCGGCTCGAACTCGCGCACGGCGCGCGGGATGCGGGCCCAGTCGCCCGTCGTTACATAGGGCGGATTGGACACCACGGCATCCAGGCTGCCGGGTTCCACGCCGGCCAGCAGGTCCGCCTCGCGCCAGCGAATCCGACCGCCCACGGCGTGCCGCGCGGCATTGTCACGCGCCAGGTCGAGCGCCGCCGAGCTGATGTCCGTGCCCGTGTAGCGGCCTGCCGGCCGCTCGAGTGCCAGGGTGATCGCGATGCAGCCGCAGCCGGTGCCGACGTCGGCCACGGCCGGAGCCCGCCGTCGCCACAAGGGGGCCCACGCCAGGATGGCGTCGGCCAGTTGTTCCGTCTCCGGCCGCGGAATCAGCGCACGCGGGTCGCAGGCGAACAGGCGGCCCCTGAAGTCCGCCTCGCCCAGCACGTAGGCCAGCGGCTCGCCCCGGGCCAGCCGGGCCAGGCCGGCGTCGAGCCGGGCGGCTTGCGGCGCCGTCAGCCGCTCCCCAAGCCGCAGTGGGAGTTCCAGGCGGGGGCGCCCGGTGATCCGGCTCACCAGCCACTCGCAGGTCAGGCGGGCGTCCTCGGGCGCGCCCGCCCGAATCCGGTCCACACCGGCTGCGAGTGCGGCGCCGATCGTCAGGGCCGCGGCGGGTTCCCGTTCGACGGCGGCTGTGGCGCGCATGCGATCGCCCTCCCGGCCGTGTATCATAGTTCCAGGAGCTGTTCCGGCGCGAGGGTGGTCCGGACCTGCGCGGCATAGGCCTGGTCGGCCAGCGCCTCGAGCAACGGGTCCAGCGCGCCTTCCATGACGGCCGCCAGGCTGTACAGGCTGACGTGGACGCGGTGGTCGGTCACGCGGTTCTGCGGGTAATTGTAGGTGCGGATCCGCTCGCTCCGGTCGCCGCTGCCGATCTGCGAGCGGCGCGAGGCGCCGAGTTCCGCTTCGGCTTCCCGGCGCTTCCGCGCGAGCAGGTGCGACCGCAGCACGCGCAGGGCCTTGGCCCGGTTCTTGTGCTGGGACCGCTCTTCCTGGCTGGCGACCACCAGGCCCGTCGGCAGGTGCGTCAGGCGCACGGCGGAATCGGTTTTGTTCACGTGCTGACCCCCGGCGCCCGAGGCCCGGTACACGTCCACGCGCAGGTCGTCGGGCTTGATCTCGATCTCGTCCACGTCCTCGGCCTCGGGCAGGACGGCGACGGTGGCCGTCGAGGTGTGGATGCGGCCGGCGGCTTCGGTCACGGGAATGCGCTGCACGCGGTGCGTCCCGCCCTCGAACTGCAGGGCCCGATAGACGGACTCGCCCCGGATGGCAAATACGATTTCCTTGTAGCCGCCCGCCTCGCTGGCGCTGGCGCTGATGAACTCGGTGGCCCAGCCGCGCTGCTCGGCGTGGCGCGTGTACATCCGGGCCAGGTCCCCGGCAAACAGCGCGGCCTCGTCGCCGCCCGTCCCGGCCCGGATTTCCATGATCACGTTGCGCTCGTCGTTGGGCGCCTCGGGTTGCAGCGCGAGCATCAGCGCGCGCTCGGCCGCCGGCAGCGCGTCCTTGGCAGCGGCCAGCTCCCGCTCCGCCAGTTCCTTGAGCTCGGGCTCCAGGCCGGCCAGCGCCAGCAGCTCGCGGTGCTCGCGCTGGTCCTTCTGCAGACGCAGCACCGCCTCCGCCCGGACCTGGATCTTCTTGAGCCGCGCGTGCGACCTCAGCAGGTCCCGCAGCCGGCGCGGGTTCTCCGCCGCCGCCGCGGCGGCTTGCCCTTCCCGCTCGGCAATCCGGGCGGCCAGCACTTCGAGAAACGACGGTGACAGCTCCATGGCCTCCACCCCGGGCGCGGACGCAAAAAGGGCCAGGCGGCGCGCGCGCCCCGGCCTGGCCCTGCGTCTCGAACGGCCCTACTTCTTGGCGTACCGCTTGCGGTACTGCTCCACGCGCCCGGCGGTGTCCACGTATTTGGCCGTGCCGGTGTAAAACGGGTGGCAGGCCGAACAGGTGTTGATGGTCATGGCCTTGGCCGTCGAACGCGTCTCGATCACGTTCCCGCAGATACACGTGATCGTGGTGGGCTCGTACTTCGGATGGATCTTGGCTTTCATCCCCGGCTCCTTCCCCAGTGGGCTCAAAACACTTGACTAAACCAGATCGGGCGCACGGCAGCAAGCCTTTTTTTCCCTGTCAACGCGCTCGAACACCCGCCCTTACTCCCCATCCAGGGTCTCTCGTGCCCTCGGCCCCGGTGTTTCCGCATGGTGATTCAAGCCATTCGTGAAAGGTGAAGCCGCGGTCTCATGCATGCCGGCCCACGGCATGCTATCGTCCACGGTGGCCCTCAAACGCCAATCGGCCAAAGGCTGCCCTGCCGTAGAATTTCCGCGGGCCGGGATAGGACCAGTAATGGGCGTCCAGCATCTCGTGGCGGAAAAACCGGAATACATTCATCCGCCAGCGCGTCTGGCCGGGATTCTCAACGCCCAAACAGGCAAAGGGAATCACCGCCACGCCGCTCCACGCATGCTCGCCGATGTGCGTCCGCACCTGCCAGTCCGTGTCACAAACCCATTCGGGGTGTTTCATGAAGGCTTCGGCATGGCGGCGTTCCCCGATTTTCACGCCGCGGGCATTGAACGTGAAGATGAAGAAGCGGTCGGCCGCCTCATCCGGCTGAAGGCCGATCATAAAACTATCATCCACGTGCTGCCAATGTTCGGCGTCGGCGCGGCAACAGTCGTTGCCGATGCGCGCGTCCAGCCCGATCCGGTAGTTGGCCTGAAGTTCGGCCGTGCGGTTGTCTGCGCCCACACAGCCGATGATCAGGGCCTGATCGTCATACCGTATCCGGAAGGCCGTGTCCGCAATGGCTGGCCGGTTCCCGATGGTGCGGAATCCACCGGCAAAGGGAAGGCGGTTCCATTCCGGCGTGTCCAGCCGACCGGTGCCATCCGCCGGCGCCTTCATGCGTTCGGCAGCCACGGCGGGCAACCCATCGTTTTCGCGGCGTTCGATGCGGATCGTGTCCGGCAGGCGGGCGAATCCGACGGCTATCTTTTCGAGATAGAATTTCCACAGGTAGACGAAGGGCTCGTCAATCAAAGCGTGGTAGGCCTTCTGTCG
>CAZUYI010000017.1:14344-16706 GCA_964624095.1 uncultured Verrucomicrobiota bacterium
AGGGCCTGCCGGGCCGCATCCAGAACGGTTTCCATGTGCCGCCGGTCGCCGGCGGGCAGAACGGCTTGCACCGTCGGGTCCGCGAGCAGGTGAGCGACCCGTTGGACAACGTCCCGGGGACTGTCGTAGGCGTCCAGGAATCCCATGCCGGCGTACCGGCAGCGTGCGTACGCATAGGCCCCGGGCGGCGAACCCCGATAGGTGAAGGACGTGTGGTCCGTGCGAACGGTTTCAAACGTCTTCCTGACAATCGAAACCGCGGGCGCCGGCTGATAATATTCCATGCCCAGGGTGCGCAACAGGCGCAACTGCAGGCGGTTGCTCATGCTGTTGCGCGCAGGCTGGAGCGACATGCAGTCGGGCTGAATGCCGCACAGGCCGCAGCCCTCGGGATCATACGAGAGGCACGTCGGACACAGCATGCAGTGTTCGGCCACGAACATAAGCGGGAGGTCCGGATTCCGCCGTATGGCCAGGCCGACTTCGTACATGTTGTCGCCCGGCATGGGTTCGCCGCGCAGGATATCGGCGCAGCCGCCGATATAGGCCATGATATACAGCAGATGGGAGGGGAATATCCGCAGGACCTGAGACCGGTTCAGTTCCGCCACCGATGTCTTGCGGATCTGTGCGAGTTCCGCGGCGGTCTTGTAGCCGTTGTAGCGTGGCGTCAGGCTTTGAATCCATTTCTGGACGAGCGGCCGGCCATTTTCATAGTCCTCGTAACGGAATCTGTCCGGCCCGGTCCAGGGTGCCGTCAAGCCGGCGAGGCGGGAAGGGCAGACGTCCTCCAGTCCGTTGCCTTTTCGAATCGATGCGGCCACGCGGCCGAGGATGGCGGCGCCGCTGCCGACGATGGGGGATTGAAACACGAAGGCGACCTCGGACTGATGTGCAAAGAGTTGATGGACGATTTCTAGATCGGCCAGCAGCGTAAACAGGACGCCGTCCGGCGCCTTTTCATCGCGGCCGTTATAGTGGGTGCCGTCATAGAGCCGGAATCCCAGCGGAATCCGTGGATCGGCGGCAATGGCCGAGGCGATGGCGTTCAACCGTTCGTCGTCAAGCGCCGGAGGAGCATGGCCGGCGCCGACTCGCGCGATTAACGCCATGAGTTCGAACGGCCGCACGACCAGGCATTCGTCCTGTATGCTCATGGGTCGATTCTCCCGAGGAATGGTCACTCCTCATTCCGTATCGCGGCTATGCCTTTCGGCCCGTCGGATGTCCCATACCAGCAGGGTGGTGTCGTCCGCCCCCGACACCAGGCGATCCCCGTCCGCGGAGAGCGCCAGTGTCCTCACGGGGCCGCCGTGTCCGGCGAGCACCTGCTGTTTCGAGCCGCTTGGCAGATCCCAAACGACAATCGTGCCGTCGTCCGCCCCGGAGAAAACAGCCCGGCCGTCCGGTGCAATGGCCAGTGCGTGCACCCAGGAACCGTGGCGCATCGCTCCGTGGAGTGAGCCTGTGCGCAGGTTCCACCGCCGCACACACCCGTCGCGGCCGGCGGAGAGCGCCTCGTCGCCCGCGCCGACAAACCGGACGGATTCCACCCATCCCCGATGGCCTTCCATCGTATTCAGCAAGGTCCCGGCGTCCACGTCCCAAAGACGCATCGTGCAGTCACGCCCCCCGCTCAACAGGCGTGTGCCGTCGCTTGAGACGGCGAGACACAGCACACCGCCCCGGTGCCCTGTCAGCCGCGCCGCGGGCTCCTTCGAATCCGCGGCCCATACGTAGATCGTTCCATTGTCGCCCGCGCCGACGAGCCGGCTGCCGTCCGGCGTGTACGCCAGAGTCCGCGCAAAGCCGTATTTCACGGACAGTGTGCGGACGACGGCGCCGGTTGGGGCTTCGCGTTCCCAGATGGTGTTGTAGCCCCCCACGGCGCACCGGGAGCCGTCCGGCGAGACCGCCAGCGAATGGGCCCCCAGCGGGCTCGGCACATGGGTGGCATACAGCGATTGCCCGGCGGCGGGATCCCAAAGGTGAACGGAGCCGTCGGTAGCCACGCTGGTTACACGCCCCGTGCGGTCGAACGCTCCGCCGCGCACCGCCCCGTTGTGGCGGGCCCATCCCAGGCGCGGGCGGCCGGTTCGGATGTCGCTTTCGGTCAGCAACTCGCCTCCGAAGCTCAGGACCCACCGGCCGTCGGGCGACACCTGGATGGCCTCGACACGGCTTCCCCACCTGCCGACGGGATGGGGAATCCAGCGCAGCAGCACCTGCGCCTCCGGCCGGTTCCACCGCCGGATGGAGCCGTCCCGGGCGCCCGTGAGGATCTCGTCGGGGTTTGGGCAATACGCCACGGCGGTCGCCTGGTGCCCATAGTGGCCGGTGTACTGCCGCACCTCGGCATAGT
>CAZUYI010000018.1:0-13427 GCA_964624095.1 uncultured Verrucomicrobiota bacterium
CAGGGAATGATGCGCTTGGTCAGCACGGCGGGCTCCCGCTCGAGGCATCGTCCGGCCCGCGCGCGGCGGGCGCGTCCCCGGCCCAGGCGGCGAAGTTGGCCAGGAGCCGCAGGCCGATGCGGCCCGATTTTTCGGGGTGGAATTGCGTCGCCGCCAGGCACCCGCGCCCCACCGCCGAGGCGAACCGCACCCCGGCATACTCGGTCTCGGCCAGCACCCGCTCCGGCTGGCTGGGCGCGGGATAGTAGCTGTGCACGAAATAAAACTCGCTGCCGCTGGCAATGCCCGCGAACAGCGGGTGCGGCTGCCGCCAGTGCACGGTATTCCAGCCGATCTGGGGAATCTTGTCGGCCGGCGACACGGGGCGGAACCGCCGGACGCAGCCGGCCAGAAAGCCCAGGCCCGCCACGCCGCCATCCTCCTCGCTGGTCTCGAACAGGATTTGGGCGCCCAGGCAGATCCCCAGGAACGGCGTGCCCCGCGCCATCGCCTCGTGCAGGGGCTCGATCAGCCCCATCGCCCGCAGGTGGCCCATGGCCGCGCCGGCCGAGCCGACGCCGGGAAACACCACGTGGTCGGCCTCCAGGATGCACGCCGGCTGGCTCGTGACGAGGACGGGCACGCCCAGGCGCTCGAACGCCCGGCGCACGCTGCCCAGGTTGCCTGCCTTGTAATCCACAATCGCGATCATGGGCTCGACTCCGGGAGAAGGCTTGCTTTATACCAGCCGCGGACAGCGCCGTCGAGTCCCGTGTTCCCGCACCCTGACCGCCGGGTGGCCCAAAACCGCCCGGGAACCTGCGGGCAGGATGGTCCGTCTGACGCGCACTGCGTTCGGCGCCACAACCCTGAAACAGAGCTTGCGCCGCGCGCGCAGGGCAGGTACGATAACCAGTCAAACGACCGGCCCGGCGCGGCAACGCCCGGCTGAGCCGCTCGATCAGGAGGATACCCCGTCATGTCCCAGGCTGATTCCGGATCCCGTGCCAAGGCCACCCTGTATATGGGCGCCGGGTGTCGCTGCCTCAACCCCGCCATGCCCATTTCATTGGCCGGCTATTTCAATATCCGGCTCTGGGACCATGTGCGGGACGACATCGAGGTTCGGGCCCTGGCGCTCCGCTCGGGCAACACGTGGGCGGCCGTGGTCCAGTTCGACCTGGTCACCCTCACCCAGCCGCTGGCCGATGCCGTGTACGCCGGCCTGGCCGGCGCCGGCATCCGCGAACTGACCCCGGACTCGATGATCCTCACGGCCACCCATACGCATACGGCCCCCGAAATCAGGACGGGCAAGCCGGGCGGCGATGACCGGTACCTGCCGTTCGCGGCCGGCCAGGCGGTGGCCGCCATCCGGGACGCCCTCGCTGCCATGGAGCCCGTCGAGCCGCTGTCCGGCTTGACCCGGGACACCCGCTTCCTTTTCAACCGCCGCTATTGGATGAATAACGGCGAGGTCGTCACCAATCCCGGCAAGCTGAATCCGGACATTGACCGGCCCGAAGGCGAGATTGACCCGGATATTCCCCTGCTGGCCTTCCGCCAGGGCGGGCGTATCAAGGCGCTGGTGGCCAATATCGTCAACCACGGCGACACGGTGGGCGGAACCGGCGTCTCCGCCGACTGGCATGGATTCCTGCGGCGCCGCCTCGAAGCGCGGCTCGGGGCCGGCAGCTTTGTGATGCCCCTGGTGGGCGCGTCCGGCAACATCAACCATTTTGACGTGCGGTCGGCGGCCCCGCAGACCTGCTACGCGGAAGCCCGGCGGCTCGGCGAAGGCTACGCGGAGACCATCGGCAAGGCGCTGGGCAGCCTGCAGCCCCTGGCCGACACGACCCTGTTCACCCGCGCGGTCCGCGTGACCGCCTCGCCGCGCGCCATTTCGGCGGCGGAACTGGCCGAGGCCCGGTCGGTGCTCGAACGGTTCAAGGACGTCCCCGACGCGGCCTCCGGCGGCACGCTCACGTCCGAGGACCTGGCCCGGGGCGCGCCGGCGGCCTTGAAGTATTTCGCCGCCCATCTCGCGGACATGGCCGCCTTCCGCGACCCAATCCAGTTCCTGCTCACCAGCCTCTTCCTGGGGCCGGTTGGCATCGTGACGCTGCCGGGCGAGCCGTTCGTGGAAATCGGGCTCGATCTGCGCCGGCGGATTTTCCCTGACCGCCTGATGATGGTCGCCGAACTCGGAAACGGCACGGGCCACCCGCGCCTCGGCGGCGGCTATATCCCCAACGAGTGGAACTACGGGCGCGGCGGCTACGAGACCACCCCGCGCTCCAATCCCTTTGCGCCCGAAACCGCCGGCCAGCTGCTGGCCGCCTGGCGCGGCGTCGCCGATCGTATCCGAAACGCATCCGCCTAGACCGCCCCGGGGCAGAACCAGGCCCCGCTCCAAGGAGTCCCTCCGTCATGGCTTCCACTCCCCGCCTGAAAGTCGGTATCATCGGTCAGGGCCGCAGCGGCCGTAACATCCATGGCGCCCACCTGATCCGCGACACGGACCGCTTCGAGATTGCGGCCGTGGCCGACATGCTCGAGGACCGGCGCCGCCGGGCCGCCGCGGAATACGGCTGCGAGACCTACGCCGACTACAAGGATCTGCTCAAGCGGCGCGACCTGGACCTCGTGGTCAATTCCACGTTCAGTTGCCTGCATCCCAACGTGACCCTGGACGCCATCAAGGCCGGCCACAACGTGCTGTGCGAAAAACCCATGGCGGCCCGGGTCAAGGACGTGGATCGCATGGTGCGCGCCGCGCAACAGACCGGCAAGGTGCTGGCCGTGTTCCAGCAGTCGCGCTTCGCCCCGGCCTTCCGCCAGATTCTGCGGGTCATCGAGTCCGGCAAGCTCGGCCGCATCGTCCAGGTGACCATGGAAAGCAACGGCTTCAGCCGCCGCTGGGACTGGCAGACCCTGCAAAGCCGCGGCGGCGGCAACCTGATGAATACCGGCCCGCATCCGCTCGACCAGGCGCTCGTCCTGTTCGGCGAGGGAATGCCGGCGGTGACGTGCTTCATGGAGCGTACGGAAAACACGTTCGGCGATGCCGAGGATTACGTGAAGGTCATCTTGAGCGGGCCCGGGCACCCGGTCATTGATATCGAGATCTCCTCCTGCTGCGCCTACCCGAACTCCACGTTCAACCTCCAGGGAACCCGCGGCGGGTTGAAGGGCACGACCTCGGCCCTCGAGTGGAAATATTATGTCCCCGCGGAACTCTCGCCGCAGAAGCTGATCACCGAGCCGCTGAGCCGGCCCGACGGCACGCCCTGCTATTGCGGCGATACCATCCCCTGGCACGCGGAAAGCTGGGCGGTCGAAGTCCCGCCGGCGCCCGCGGGAGCGGCCGACCGGCCCGGCCCAAAGGCCAGCAGCGAATTGTTCGAGTCCATGGCCACGGCCTATTACAGCATGCTGTACAAGACGCTGACGACCGGCGCGCCGCTCGATGTGACGGTCGAGCAGGTCCGGCGCCAGGTGGCCGTCTTCGAAGCCTGCCGCAGGCAGAACCCCCACGTCTATCCGGTCCGGAAACGCGGTTGACGAGCCAAGCCCGGAGGGATGCATGACGGCTCCCGCGGTCATGGTGGCGCAGTCAGGCGGTCCGACGCCGGTCATCAACAGTTCCCTGCGCGGGGTGCTGGACGCCTGCCGCGAATGGCCGGCCGGGTTCGGCACGGTCTACGGCGCGCGGCACGGTATCGAGGGCGTGCTGCGCGAGGAGCTGATGGACCTCTCGGCTCAGGATCCGCGCGAGATCGCCCGGCTCGCCCACACGCCGGGCGCCGGCGCCATCGGCACCTGCCGCTACAAGCTCAAGGACGAGGCGTCCCCGGATTTCGCCCGCCTCATCGAGGTCATGAAAGCCCACCGGGTCGGCTTCTTTTTCTATATCGGCGGCAACGATTCCATGTCCACGGCCCATGCGATCAGCCGGCTGGCCCGCGAACAGCGCCTCGACTTGGCGGTGGTCGGCATTCCGAAGACGATTGATAACGACCTGGGCGACCCCGAGTTCCGCCTGCTCGATCACTCGCCCGGGTACGGCTCGGCGGCGCGCTTCTGGGCCTGCAGCCTGCAGAACGCCAACGAGGAAAATGCCGGGTTCTGCCCCGCCGGCCCTGTCCTGGTGCTCCAGGTCATGGGACGCCGCGCCGGATTTCTCCCCGCCGCCGCGCGCCTGGCCGATCCCGGGCGCGAGTGGCCGTTGCTCATCGTCATGGCCGAGGCCGGGCTCACGCTGCCCGACCTGGCCGATGCCGTGGCCGACCAGGTGCGCCGCCGCGGACGGTGCCTCGTGGCACTCAGCGAGGGATTCGACGTCGGCGACCTGGGCGCCCGGCGCGATGCCTTCGGCCACGTGGAATACGGAGCCAGCGACCGCACGGCGCAGCAGGGGGTGGTCGCCTTCCTGAACGACCGCGGCCTGCCGGCGCGCGGCCTGGCCTTCGGCCAGGTGGCGGGCACCGACCAACGCTGCAACGCGGTGTATGTCTCGGAGGTTGACGCGGCCGAAGCCTACGGGGTGGGGCGGTATGCCGTGGACCTGGCCCGGCACGCGGGCGGCGGCTGGATGGCCACGATCCTGCGGGAACCGCCTCCCGCCTATGCCGTGCGCTATGACCGGGTCCCGCTCGATCGCATGGCGAACCGCGAACGCGCGTTTCCCCTGGCCTGGCTGGCGCCCACCCGTACCGATGTGACCGACGCCTTCGTGCACTATGCCCGGCCGCTGATTGGCGAACGCTGGGCGGACGTCCCGCTCGAGGACGGGCTGCAGCGCTTCGCGCGGCTGCGCCCGGTCATGGCGGAGAAACGGTGCCCGCCCTACCTCCCGCACGCCTATGTCTCGTAGCCGCGAATCCTGGATGGAGGCGGAACTGGCGGCCCTCCGGGCACAGGCGCTCGAGCGCGACCTGAGCGTCATGCCGGATCCGGACGGTCCCGCGGCGCCGTTGAATTTCGCGAGCAACGATTACCTCGGCCTGTCCCGCTCGCCCATGGTCCTCGAGGCGGCCGCCGCGGCCCTGCGCCGCTGGGGCGCCGGGTCGGGCGCGTCGCGCCTGGTTACGGGAACGTGGTCGTGCCACCAGGCGCTCGAAGCCCGTCTCGCCCGCCTTAAGCAGATGCCGGCCGCGCGGGTATTCGGAAGTGGGTACCTGGCCGGGCTCGGCGCCGTCTCCGCCCTGGTCGGCCGTCGCGACCTCGTGCTCGCCGACCGCCTGGCCCATGCCTGCCTGCTCGATGGCGCCGTGCTCGGCCGCGCGACGGTGCGCCGATTCCGGCATAACGATGCGCAGCACCTGGCCGATTGCCTCAAGCAGTGCCCGGCCGGCAGCCGGGTGCTGGTGGTTACCGAGTCGGTCTTCGGCATGGACGGCGACCTGGCGCCTCTGCGCGATATCGCGGCGGCGGCCCGCGGCCACGATGCCCTGCTCCTGGTGGACGAGGCCCATGCCACCGGCGTGTGGGGGCCGGGCGGCAGCGGCTTGACCGGCGAGTGGGGCCTGCAATCGGAGGTCACGGCCGCCATGGGCACGCTCAGCAAGGCGCTGGGCGGCTATGGCGGCTTTGTGGCCGGCTCGGAACTCCTCGCGCGCTGGCTCACCAATCGGGCGCGCCCGTTCGTCTTCAGCACGGCTATTCCCCCCGCAAGCGTCGGCGCGGCGCTGGGCGCCCTCGACTGGCTCGAAACGCATCCCGGCGCGGGCGCCGAGCTGCTCCGGCGCGCCGCCGCCTTCCGCGCGCGCCTGCAGGCCGCCGGATTCGATACGGGCCAATCCCAGAGCCAGATCGTTCCGGTCCTGGTCGGCGCGGCCGGACCGGCCGTGGCGCTCGCGCGCCGGGCCCGTGCCGAGGGTGTGCTGGCGGCGGCCATCCGGCCGCCGACGGTGCCCCCGGGCACCGCCCGTCTGCGCCTGTCGGTGACGCTGGCACACTCGGATGCCGATTGCACGCGCGCGGCGGATGTGCTCGAAGCCGCGGCCCGCGCGGAGGGAATCCTGTGAGCCCGCGGCCCGTCGTGCTGGTCTCCGGGTGGGGCTTTCCCGGACGTGCCTTGGCGCCGCTGGCCGACGCGCTGGCGGCGCCGACGGCCGGCCTGGTGGGCCTCTCTGACCTGTGGCGACCCGGCAGTTCGGAGCTCTGGCGTCCCGGCGCCGGGCCGTCGCCCTACGCGGCCGGATTGGCCGCGCGGCTCGCGGAGTGCGGCAGCCGCGCCGCCGTGCTGGGCTGGTCCATGGGCGGGCAGGTGGCGCTCGAAACGGCGCTGGCCTTTCCGGGCCGGATCGCCCGCCTAGTCCTCATCGGGACCACGGCCCGCTTCCAGGAAGGAGCCGGCGAGCCGCCCGGCGTGCCGGCCGCCAGGCTGCGCGCCATGCGCTTGAACCTGCGGCGCGCGCCGCAGGCGGTCCTGGCCGAGTTTTATCGCCGGGTCTATGCCCCGGATCCCGCGCCGCCGGGTACCCCGTCCGACCGGGATCCGGAGTCGGCTCCGCCCGATCCGCCGGCTCTGCGGCTCGGACTCGAGTACCTGGCCGACGCCGATGGGCGGGCCGGGCTCGACCGGCTCTGCGTGCCGACCCTCGTCTTGCATGGGCGCGAGGACCGCGTTGTGCCCTGGCAGGCGGGCGCCTGGCTGGCCCGCCGGATTCCGAGTGCCGGCTGGCACTGCGTCCCCGCCGCCGGCCACGCGCTGCCGCTCCGACCGACGCCGGCCTTGGCCGACGCCATCCGCGCCTTCCTCGGCGCGCCAGGCGGCGTCGCCGCGGCGACGCCGGAGTGAAAGGGATCATGACGGCCACGCGCGTCAACGAGCACCGGGCCCTGGCGGCACGCTTTTCGGCGGCGGCCGGCACGTATGAACGGCACGCCTCCGTGCAGGAACAGGCGGCCGCCCGCGTCGCCGCCTTGCTGGCCGACACGCCGGGGCCGGCTCGCATCCTCGAACTCGGCTGCGGCACGGGCGTCCTCACGCGGCGGCTGAGCCGACAATTCCCGCGCGCGCGGATCGAGGCCTTTGATGTGGCGCCGGGCATGGTGGCCCGTTGCCGGGCGCGCCTGCGCGCGGCTCCCAATGTACGCTGCGCCGTGGCCGACTGGACGGCCTTGCCGCCCGCCTTGCGCTACCCGCTGATTGTCAGCAGCTCTGCCCTGCACTGGATGCATCCGCTGCCCGACGTGCTGCGTGCCCTGGCTGCGCGCCTGGCCCCCGGCGGGCGTCTGGTCGTTGCCGTCATGCTGCGGGGCACGCTGGCCGAGCTGCGCGCGGCGCGGCGCCGCGCGGCGCCGCGCAAGCGCCCGGCGCGCAGCCTTCCTTCGGCGCCGGCCGTGCGGCGCGCGCTCGAGGCGGCGGGGCTGCGCGTCGAGTTTGCCTGCGAGGATCGCGCGCGGCGCTTCTATCTCTCGGCGCGCCACGTGCTCCGGCATCTGCACGAGCAGGGCGTGACGGGCGGCAGCCTGTCTCATTCGGGCAGGTTGCTCAACCGCGCCGAGCTCCAGCGGCTCTGCGAGCGGTACGAAGCACGGCACCGGACGCCGCGGGGAGTCCAGGCCACCTACCGGATCGGCTACTTCGAGGCGCGGGCCGTCAGCCCGGAATGAAGCTTTCTCGGCCGGTCAGAGTCAGGATCGTTTCGGCGATGAGCTCTACCGTGGCCTCGAGATCGGCGAGCGCTATCACCTCCACGGGCGAGTGCATGTAGCGCACGGGCACGCTGACCAGTGCGGCGGCGCAGCCGCCGCGCGCCAGTTGCATGGCGTTGGCGTCCGTGCCCGTGCCGCGCGGCGAAGCCTGCATCTGCCATTTAATTTTCTTGCGGCGCGCCGTCTCGCACAACCGCTTACCGAGCACCGGGTTGATGTTGGCGCCCTGGTGCAGGATCGGGCCCCGGGCCAGGCCCACGTCGCCCACCTTCTTGGGGTCGCTGCCGGGCGAGTCGGCCGTGTGCCCGACGTCCACCGCGATCCCGACGGCCGGTTGTACCTGGTACGCGCTGGTCGTCGCGCCGCGCAGCCCGATCTCCTCCTGGACCGTCGAGACGGCATACACCGCCACCTTCAGCGCGCGGCCCCGCAGCGCGCTCAGAACCTCGGTCACGGCCCAGGCCCCGATCCGGTCGTCAAAAGCCCGCGCGGCGACGAGCCCGTTCTTGAGCTCGATGAAATCCGGCTGGATCACGATCGGGTCCCCGACCGCCACGCTGCGCAGGGCGTCGGCCTTGTTGCGCGCCCCAATGTCGACGAATAACTGATCGAGCTTCACGGCCTTGCTGCGCTCGTCCCCTTCCAGCAGATGCGTGGGCTTGCGCCCGATCACACCCGGCACGACGCCCCGCGCCGCCAGCACCTGCACCCGCTGGCCCAGAATGATCTGGGCGTCCCACCCGCCGATTTCCGCGAAATACAGGAACCCGTTGGCGTCGATGTGCGTGATCATCAGCCCGATCTCGTCCACGTGCCCCGCCAGCATCACCTTCATGGGCGCCGATTCGTTCAGGACCCCGTAGACGTTCCCGTGCACGTCGGCAAAGACGCGGTCGGCCGCGCGCTGCATCCGTGCGCGCACGACCTTCTGGGCCGGCACCTCGAAGCCGGACGGAGACGGCTGCTGGACCAGGGTCTTGAGAAAGTGCAGGGCATCGGTTTTCATGGTTCCCTCGTAACGATATGGATGGGCGCCTGCCCGTGACGGAAAGAAAGTCACGCGACTATGCGGATGCCCGCGCGGAATGTCAAGGAGAACCCGCAAAATAGACGGCGGCTGGAGCAAGGCTGCCGGATATGCCGGCCGGGAGCGGCCGCGCAGCCAATGCCTCCCCGCCTGCAAGGGCCCGGCCCTGGCCGTCAGTCAGGCCTCGTCCCGATGTCCGGCCGCGACGATCGAGGCCTTAAACCCCGGCTCATCGCCCGCGGCGGCTATACTCCTCGACGATAAACCCGAACAACGCCTGTTCCAGCTCGGGAAAAGAGCGGATGTCCACCCATTCGTTCGCGGCATGGGCGCCGCCTCCGCGGACGCCAAAGATCACCAGGGCCTTGCAGGAACGCCGAAAATGCCTGGCATCGGTCGCCCCGTTCATTTTCCCAAATCGAACGGGGTGGTGAAGCCGGCGTTGCATGCTTGCCAGGAATAGGCGGACATCCGGATGGGTTTCGGGGATGCGCACAAACGGGCATGACCGGAGCGTGCGGACCTTCAGCCCGGATACTTTGCGGATGCGCGCCAGCAAGGCCCTGGGATGATCGGCGTCCGTGACTCTGATGTTCAGCGTCATCTCGGCGGCCGCCGGGACCTGGTTGGACGATTCCCCGGCCTTGATCACGGTCGCGGCCATGGTCCGCTGCCAGGAATCACGGTCAGAGACGGCGGGGAACAGGCGCTTGATGCGGAGGTAGCCGCCGATCAGGGCATCCAGCGCGTTGTGCCCGTGCCATGGCGTCGAGGCATGGCAGGACTTCCCGCGGGCCTCCAGGGTAACGGATAAGATGCCCTTTTGGGCCGTGATCACGGTGTCGAAGGGGCCGTCCAGGACGATCGTGAATCTCCCGCCGTATCCCTTTCGAACCATCTCCGCCGTCGTGGCCCCGCCAAGCTCCTCGTCAGTCGTGAAGATCGCCCCCGCGCTGGTTGAACAGGCCCGCTGTTTCAGCCGCGCCAGCAGCGTCATGATCACGGCCGCATTGCCTTTGCAGTCGCAGACGCCGCGCCCGGTCAGCCGATGGCCGCTTTGCCTTACTCTGAACTGGGCGGCCGGCGCCGACACGACGTCCAGATGGGCGTTCAGCAAGACGTCGCATCGCTTTCCCGGCACGGTGGATGCATACAGGGTGCGGTACCCGTTAATCCGTTCGCTGCGGACAAACAGGCCCTGCCGGCTAAGGTACGCTTCGACCGCGTCGGTGCAACGATTGACGTGGTGCGTGTCCCTGCTGATGGACGGAATGGCCGCCAGTGTTTTGACCAGGTCAAGGCTCGTCAATGGCCGTGGTCGGATCGGAGAGAGAGAACGCATGGGGTCAAGATACCCGTTGCGTGTTGCGCGTCAAATCAATAGTACATGCGAAGAGGCGGTCTTGCCGGTTGGTTCGGTCCCGATCGGCCCCGGGCTGGCCGGAGTCGCCACGGCCGCCGGGTCGGCGTCCGCGCCTCCCACAAGGATGTGAAGACGTGATCCTATTGGTTCTGCTTTGCTCGGTGGCTGGATGCGCGAACCACCGGCTCGGGTCAGCGTGCCCAGGTAAAGCCGTCGCGGGCGGCGGCGGTGGCGGGGAACAGGCGTTGGGCGCGGCGCACGAGCGCGTCCACCTGCGAGTCGGTGCGCGTCGGGTCGTGGTGGGTCAGGAGCAGGCGTCGCGCGCCGGCGTCGGCCGCCAACCGCGCGCAGGCGCGCCAGGTCCCGTGCCCCCACCCGCGGCGGGCGGCCCGTTCGGATTCCGTGTATTGGGCATCGGCCACGAGCCAATCGGCATCCCGGCAGAACGACGCAAGGCGCCGATCCAAATCCGCCTTTCCCGGCTCGTGGTCCGTGGCGATGACCACGGCGCCGAGGTCGCATTCCAGGCGGTAGGCCAGGCACTGCTGCGGGTGCCGCAGCGGATGCCAGCGCACGTCCGCACCGTACAGGGAGAGGCGGGCCGGCCGTTCCGGCAACGGCCGGAACCGGATCCGGGCGCCCATGCGCTCGAGGGGCACGGGCCAGAATGGCGGGGCCGCGAACGCGCGCAGGGCGTCGGCCCAGGATTCCGCGCGGCGCCGGTCGGCCCGGATCGTGATCTCGGCGTCCCGCCGGTATAGCGGCTGGAAGAGCGGGAGCCCCATGACATGGTCCAGGTGGAAATGAGTGAAGAGCAGCGTCATGGGCGGCAGGACGGGGAGCCGCGCCAGCCGCCGGCCCAGCGGGATCAGGCCGGTGCCGGCATCCACGAGGATCAGGCCGCGCGGCGTGCGGAGGCTGAAACAGGACGTGTGCCCGCCGGTGCGCCGGAACGCGGGGCCCGGCGCGGGCGCCGTGCCGCGCGCCCCGTGAATGGCGAAGACCGTTCGGTTTTCCATGTTGACTTGCTCCCTGTCATTCGGGAGAATGATTTGCTTGGGGGCCGGGCCGATCGGCCGTTCGCATCGCTTACACTACCACGGAAAGGGGTTGGCGCCATGATTAAAGTGGCCTTGATCGGGCTGGACACGAGCCACACGATGCAATATGCCAAGCGCATCCAGGATCCCGACTGCCCGCGCGACCAGCGGGTGCCGGGTCTGCGGGTTACGGGGTGCCTTCGCTTTCAGACGCCGTTCCAGGATAAGCAGGGCCTCGACAAGCGCCAGGCGCAGCTCGAGGCGTGGGGTGTGCCGGTCACGACCCGGTTTGACGAGGCCGTATCCGATTGCGACGCCCTGATGCTCCTGATCAACGACGGCTCGTATCACCTCGAGTATGTGCGGCGCGTGGCGGCGCTGGGCAAGCCCGTCTTCCTGGACAAGCCGATGGCCACGACGGTGGCCGACGGGCGCGCCATCGTGCGGCTGGCCCATCGGCACCGGCTCAGGATCTGGAGCAGTTCCTCGGTGCCGTTCTGTCCCGACGTCGCGGCGGCGCGGAAGCAGGCGCCGGTGATCACGCGCGTCCAGGCGTACGGGGCCTTGGGCCGGGCGCCCGCCGGCGACTCGCTCATGTGGTACGGGGTGCATACGGTGGAGACGATGAGCCGGCTGATGGGGCCGGGCGCCCGGTCCGTGCGCGCCGTGGAAACGGACCACAGCATCCTGGCGGTCGTGGACTACGGCGCCGGCCGCGAGGGCGTCGTGGACGTGCACACCGGGCACACGCAGTATGGCGGGCGGGTCTTCGGCCGGAATGGCGCGGCGCGCGTGAGCGTCCCGTACGTCTGCGACAATACCTACGCCTACCGGGACATGCTGCGGCGGAACAAGGCGTTTTTCAGCGGCGGGCCGGCCCCGCTGGGCATCGAGGCCGCCTTTGAAGGCCTGGCCATCATGGCGGCGATGCGGGCTTCGATCCGGACGGGGAAGCCGGCGCGCGTCGCGCGGCTGGCGGGCGCCGGGTCATGAACCTCATCGAGCTGCTCCGCGCGGTGGCGTCCGGCGCCCAGTCGCCCGAGGCGGCGGCGGAGCGCCTGACCGCCGGCCTGCATGCCGACCTCGGCTTCGCCTGCGTGGACCTGGACCGCCGCCGGCGGCGCGGCCTGGCGGAAGTCATTTACTGCTCCGGCAAGACGGCCGAGCAGGTCGTGCGGATCATGACCGCCCTCGCGAACGCCGGCCAGGACGTGCTGGCGACGCGCGCGACGCCCGGGCAGATGGAGGTGGTGCGACGCGCTCACCCGCGGGCCGTGTGCCACGAGCAGGCGCGCGCCATCACCCTGCAGGTAACCGAGTCCGCCCCGCGCATCGGCCGGGTGGCCGTGGTCTGCGCCGGCACGTCGGACATCCCCGTGGGCGAGGAAGCCGCCTTGACGGCCGAGTTCATGGGCGCGCGGGTGGACCGCGTCTACGACGTGGGCGTGGCCGGACTGCACCGGCTCCTGCCGCACCTCGAGACGCTGGCCCAAGCGCGCGTGGCGGTCGTCGCCGCGGGAATGGAAGGCGCGTTGCCGTCCGTCCTGGGCGGGCTGGTGAACTGCCCGGTGATCGCGGTGCCGACGAGCGTCGGCTACGGGGTCAATTTCCAGGGCCTGGCGGCGCTCCTGGCGATGCTCAATTCCTGCGTGCCGGGCATCACGGTGGTCAACATTGACAACGGGTTCGGGGCCGGCGTGTCCGCGGCGCTGATCAATCGCCTGGGAGCGCCGTCGTGAAGCACCTGCACCTGGATTCCGTCGGCGGCGCCAGCGGCGACATGATGCTCGCCGCCCTGCTCGATTTGGGCGTGCCGCTCGACGCCGTGCGCGGGCCGCTGGCGTCCCTCGGGTTGGGTCCGTTTTCGATTGAAGCCGAGCCGGCCTCCGACCGGGGAATCCGCGGCACGCGGGTACGTGTCCTGTTGCCGGACGGTGTTCCGGCTGATGCCGTACCCGACGCCTTCCATGGGCAGCACGGCCCGGCGGACCATGCGGCCGCGCACGCAGGACACGGGTCCCGCGGCCCTGGAACGCCTCGTGCGGCCCGCGCCGGGCACGCGCCGCATCGGGGCCTGGCGGACATCCGGGCCCTGATTGACGCCGGGCAGATGCCCGGTGCCGTCAAGGCGGACAGTCTCCGCGTGTTCCAGCGCCTGGCGGAGGCGGAAGGGCGTGTGCACGGGACACCGCCCGGGCAGGTCCATTTTCACGAGGTCGGCGCCGTGGACGCCGTGGTGGACATTGTGGGCGCCTGCCTGGCGCGGCACTGGCTCGGCATCGAGACGGTATCCGTGGCGCCGCTGCCGCTGGGCCACGGCACGGTGACCTGCGCGCACGGCGTGTTACCCGTG
>CAZUYI010000018.1:13437-16126 GCA_964624095.1 uncultured Verrucomicrobiota bacterium
CCGGCCCCGGCCACGGTGGAGCTTCTGAAAGGCTGGGCCATCCAGCCCGATGACGAGCCCTTTGAACTCGTGACGCCCACCGGCGCGGCGCTGCTGGCCGCCTGGCGCACCGACGAAACCCTGCCGGCGGGCGCGCGGCTGGCGCGCGCGGGATACGGGATCGGGCACCGCGTCCTGCGCCAACGCCCCAACCTGCTGCGCGCGCTGCTGCTGGAAGCGGATCCGGCACCGGCCCCCGCTCCCGAGGACTGCTGGGTGATGGAAACGAACGTGGACGACATGACCCCGGAACTGGCCGGGGCGCTGATCCCCCGGCTGTTGGAGGCCGGCGCCCTCGACGCCACCCTCACGCCGGTGCACATGAAAAAGCAGCGGCCCGGGATCCTGGTGTCGTTGCTCTGCCGGCCCGAGCAGCGCGAAGCCCTGCGCGACGTGCTGTTCCGGGAGAGCACGACGTTCGGCGTGCGCGAGCATGCGGTCCGGCGCACGGCGCTCGAGCGCCGCCACGAGTCCGTGGACACGCCGTTTGGCCGCGTGCGGCTCAAGATCGGCTCGTGGCGGGGCCGGGTGGTCACGGCCTCCCCGGAATACGAGGATTGCCTCCGCGCCGCCGAGCAGGCCGGGGTTCCCCTGCGCGTGGTCTATGACGCCGCGCTCCGGGCCCGGCCGGACGGAGCCGGGGCTCAGAGCGCCACGGTCCCTTCAAACGCGTAGGCCGCGGGACCGAGCAGCGTCACGTCCGCGAAGCCGGCCGCCGTGCGGCGGAACCCGACCTCGAGCACGTCCCCGTGGGCGCAGGCGACGGCCACGGGCGGCGCCACGAGGCCGAGCTGTCCCGCCGTGAGCGCGCAGGCCAGGATGCCCGTGCCGCATGCCGGCGTTTCGGCCTCGACGCCCCGCTCGTAGGTGCGCACCCGGAGCGCGCGGGGCCCGGTGACTACCATGAAATCGGCGTTCGTGCCCGCCGGGGCAAAGGCCGGATGGCGGCGAATCAGGGCGCCGTCCCCGGCCACGTCGAGAGCCTCGAGCGCGGCGGCCGACGGGACAAGGCAGACGGCGTGAGGCACGCCGGTATCCATCGCATGGCACTCGATGGACCGGCTCCCGAGCGACAGCATGCGCCGCACCGCCGGCGCCGGCGGCGGCAGATGCAGGCACACGCCTGTTCCCAGCACCTCGGCGCGCAACAGGCCGGCGCCGGTTTCCAGGGTCATCGGGGTGGGGGCCGCCCCCAGGTCAAAGGCCAGCCGCGCGAGGCAGCGGGCGCCGTTGCCGCACATGCCCGTTTCGGTCCCGTCCGGATTGAAGAACCGCATCCGGACATGAGCACTGTCGGATGCCTGCATCAGGATCAGGCCCTCGCCGCCGATCCCCGCATGGCGATCGCACAGGCGCCGGATCCGGGCCGCATCCTCGCTCGGAAAGCGCGCCGGCCGGTCGTCCAGCAGCACGAAGTCGTTGCCCGCTCCGTGCATTTTCCAGAACCGTTGCTTCATGGCTCGCTACAAAAAAGGCCGGGGCGCCGCGCGCCCCGGCCTTTTCGAAATCCCGAAACCCCGTTACAGAATGGCTTCCTTGGCGGCCTTGGCGACGCGGAACTTGACCACCTTCTTGGCCGCGATGTTGATGATTTCGCCCGTCGCCGGGTTGCGCCCCTTGCGCGCCTTGCGGTTCACCAGGACCAGCTTGCCGAGCCCGGGGATCGTGAATCCGTCCTTGGCGCCCTTGTACGCCATCGTCACCAGGGCTTCCAGCGCCACGCCAGCCTGCTTCTTCGTAATCTCGGCGGCTTCGGCGACTCCGGCCACGATCTCGCTCTTGGTTTTGGACTTGGCCATTACCATGACCCTCCCGCTGTGTTACTGTACCGATGCGTTTCCCCGGGCCGCGGGGCCCGGGCCTGACCACTCGTGCCGGCCGAGCGCCGACTTCCCGTCCACTGCGTCCAACTATCCGTCAATCCATGCGCTGCGTCAACAAAAAAATGCATCCGCCAGGCCTTCCGGCACGCGGCCACGCTCCCCGCGGCCTCATGCCATCCATCTAGGCACGATCCGGCGTCGCGCGCAAGCAAAAAAACAAGACGCCCTGCGTGACGTTGCGGGATTTACAGTGCGCCCGCGATCGGCTATGAATGCCGGGTGATCGAAGGACCCTGTACAGGAGAACGCGGATGAAGACGGGCGTGGCGATAAAGGACTTGGGCGGCCATGTCGGACAGGAGGTCTGGCTGCGCGGATGGATCGAGGGGCTGCGGTCGAGCGGGAAGCTGCTGTTCCTCCAGCTCCGCGACGGGACGGGCGCCTGCCAGTGCGTGGTGGAAGCGGCGCAGCCGGAGGCGTATGAGCGGGCACGCAGCCTGACGCAGGAATCGGCGTGCGGCGTCCGCGGTCTGGTGCGGGCCGACGCGCGCGCGCCGGGCGGCTGCGAACTGGCCGTCACGGGCCTCGACGTGCTCCACCGGGCCGAGCCGTACCCGATTGCGCGCAAGTCGCACGGGATCGAGTTCCTGATGGACCACCGGCATCTCTGGCTGAGGAGCCGGCGCCAGGCGGCGATTCTGCGGATCCGGCACACGCTGGTGCGCGCGATCCGCGAGTTCTTCGACGGGCGCGGATTCACCCTCGTTGACACGCCCATCCTGATCCGCGGCGCCGCGGAAGGAGCCGGCACGCTCTTCCCGGTGTCG
>CAZUYI010000019.1:0-9715 GCA_964624095.1 uncultured Verrucomicrobiota bacterium
GGGCGTCAGGCGCGCGCGGAACGCCTCGCGATCGGTCACCCCGCCGCGCAGGGGCACGTCCACGAGTTCGATGTCCAGGCTGGCGGCATAGGTCTTGAGCAGGGCGCGGTAGAGGGGATTGACGCCGCCGTCAATCAACGCCCGCCGCCGGCGCGTCGCGCGGAAGGCCATCATGATGGCCTCGAAGAGGGCCGTGCCGCCGTCGTACAGCGAGGCATTGGCCACCTCGAGCCCCGTCAGGCGCACGATCGCCGTCTGGTATTCGTAGATCGCCTGCAGCGTGCCTTGCGAGACTTCCGGCTGGTAGGGCGTGTAGGCGGTGTAGAACTCCGCGCGGCCCGCCAGGGCGTCCACGGCGGCCGGGATGAAATGATCATAGAACCCGCCGCCGCAGAAATTCACCGGAATGCCGGCATTGGCCTCCGCCAGGGCCGCCATGTGGCGCGACAGCTCCAGTTCCGAGAAGGCCGGCGGCAGGCAAAAGGCATCCGTCTGGAGGTCGGCGGGGATGTCCGCAAACAGGTCGTCGGGATGCGCCAGCCCGAGCGCGTCAAGCAAGGCCCGGTCATCCGCGGACACGGGCCCGGCGCGCTCCGCCACTCCGGGTACAGCATCAGTCATGGGATCGGCTCCATTCTGCTGGAGGCGCCCCGCGGCCGGCACCCCCCCGGGGGCGCCTTCACGGTGGGCCCGCTTTCCGGCGCGCGGTGCCCTGCGTATAAAACGGCAGCGGCGCGACGCGGGCTGGCAGGGACTTGCCGCGGACGTGCAGGGCCACGGCCGTTCCCGGCGCGGAGGCCGGCGGCTCCACGTAGGCCAGGGCCACGGCCTGGCCCAGGCTGGGCGCAAACAGGCCGCTGGTCACTTCGCCCGCCGGCGCCCCGTTGCATACCACGGCGTCGCCCGGCCGCGCCGCCATGCGCCCGTCGAGCAGCAGCCCGACCAGCACCCGGCTGGCGCCGCTGTCCAGCTCGCGGCGCACGGCCTCGCGGCCGATGAACGGCTTGGAGAGGTCCAGGAACCGGCCGCGCGCGGCGCCGACCGGCGTCCACTCGCGGCGCAGCTCATGGCCATACAGCGGCAGGCCCATTTCGACCCGCAGTGTATCGCGGGCGGCCAGGCCGGCCGGCTTCAGCTGGCCGGGCTGGAGCAGCCGGCCCCAGACGCGGCGCACCTCGTTGATCGGCAAAAACAGTTCGTAGCCGAATTCGCCGGTGTAGCCGGTGCGGCTGATGAGGCAGGCGAGTCCGTCGAGCGTCACTTCCCGGAACCGGAAGTAGCCGAGGTCCGGCAGGGAGATTCCAAGGGCGGCGTCCGTGAACTCGCGGGCCATCGGCCCCTGGATGTCGAGCTTGGCGAGAGCCGGGGACAGGTCCGTAAAGGTCGTGCGCGGAGACAGGTGGCCCCGGATCCAGTCGCGGTCGCCGGACAACGTCGCGGCATTCACCACCAGCCAGAACCGGTCCGGAGCGAGCCGGAAGCAAATCAGGTCGTCGAGCACCCCGCCGTCCTCGGCCAGCAGGTAGCCGTAGGCGCCGGCGCCGACCTTGAGCGCGCGGACGGGCAGGGTCAGGAGCCGGTCCAAGTCGGCTTCCGCGCCCGGCCCTTTGAGCTCGAACTCGCCCATGTGGCAGATGTCAAACACCGACGCCTGCCGGCGCGTGTAGAGGTGCTCGGGCACGATGCCGCGGTAGACGAGCGGCATATCCCAGCCGGCAAACGGCACCATGCGTGCGCCAAGGGCGCGGTGGTCGTCGTACAGCGGCGTTTTAAGTGCCATGCCCCGTCCTCGGGAAGGTCCAGTCGGTCCCAAATGAGCGGGAACTATATCGCGCCGGATGCCGCGCCACAAGAAAATTCCGCGTGGACCGGCGGGCACGCCGCGCCCTCCCGGGGCGGACCACCCCGAGCGCTGACACCGCCGTGGGCCCCGCGGGGCGCCCCGCCGCTTGACAGAACCGGCCGCCGCGCTATGGTACAGCCCGTGGAAGGCGGCCGGGCGGATGCCCGACGGGTGGCCAGGCCGGCCTGTCCGCACGGAGGGACCCCCGATGGACGTCATCATTCAGCCGACGGCGGCAGCGGCCGCGCAGCTTACCGCCCGTCTCATGGCACGCGCCCTGCGCGAGAATCCCCGGCTCGTGTTCGGGCTGGCCACGGGCCGAACCATGGAGTCGGTCTACGCCGTCCTGGCCGCCCTGCACGAACGGGAAGGGCTCGATTTTTCGCGCTGCCACACCTTCAACCTGGACGAATACGTCGGGCTCCCACCCGACGACCCGCATTCCTACCGGTTCTACATGAACCGGCACCTCTTCAGCAAGGTCAACATCCCGCTGGCCCAGACACACCTGCCCGACGGCATGGCCGCCGATCTCGACGCCGCCTGCACCCGCTACGAAGAAGCCATCCGGGCGGTCGGCGGCATTGACTTCCAACTGCTCGGCATCGGGCGCAACGGGCACATCGGGTTCAACGAGCCGCTGTCGGCCCTGCGCTCGCGGACGCGCGCCAAAGCCCTCACCCCGCAGACCGTGGCCGCCAATGCCCCGCTGTTCGGCGGGCCGGACCGCATGCCGCGGCGGGCGCTCACCATGGGGGTCGGCACGATCCTGGACAGCGCCCGCTGCGTGCTGTTGGCCACGGGCTCGAACAAGGCCGGCATCCTTGCCAGGGCCGTCGAGGGCCCGATCACCTCGATGATCTCGGCCTCGGCCCTGCAACTGCACCCGCGCTGCACGGTGATCGTGGACGAGACGGCGGCCTCCGAGCTGCAGGGCAAGGACTACTACCGCTTTGTCTTCCGGAACGAGCCGGAATGGAAGGAATTCCAGTGAGCGGCTCGGCGCTTGCCTTTCGGCGGGCGGCGCCTATACTGCTGCCTGTGCGTGTGCCGCCGGCCCGGTACGCCGGCGGGCGCAGCCGTTAACCCCGGGGGAGCCCCCCCGCCCATAGGAGTGCGACATGGCCAAGACGCTTCCTCCCGCCGAATTCACCCGCCGCCACGCGGCTGCCCGGCGCCTTATGAAAGCCCGCAAGCTGGACGCCCTGCTGGTCCACAGCGACGAGGCCGAGTTCGCCAACGTGCGTTATTTCACGAATTACTGGCCGCTATTCGAGAGCGCCGGGTTCTTCCTGCCGGTCCGGGGCGCGCCCACGCTGCTGATCGGGCCCGAAAGCGAGACCTTCGCCCGCGACCACAGCGTGGTGACCGATATCCGCAAAATCCTCCAGTACCGCGAGTCGGCCGAGCCGGATTATCCCGGCATCGCGCTCGATCAGTTCCAGCCGCTCTTCGCGCAAGCCAACGGGGGGCGGGGTGTCCGGACCCTCGGCATCGCCGGCTACCCGGCCATGCCCGTGAGCGTGTACGAGGCCGTGCGCGAGGCGCTCCCCGGCGGGCGGATCGTTCGGGCCGACGACCTGCTCCACACCATGCGGATGATCAAGAGCGCGCCGGAAATCGCGCTGCTGCGCGAGGCGTTCCGCATCTCGGAACTCGCGCTCGCGGCCGTGCTCGAGCGGATCCGGCCGGGCATGACCGAGCTGCAAGTGGTGGGGATCGCCCAGGAGGCCATGTACCGGCATGGCGCGGAATACGAAGCCCACCCCACCTACGTGCTCGCCGGGATCAACAGCTCGCACGCCATCGGCCGGCCCGGCCACCGCGTGATCCGCAAGGGCGACCTCGTGCAGCTGAATGTCGGGGCGCGGGTCGGTGGCTACTCGCCCAGCGTGGGCGTTCCCATCTGCATGGGCAGGATGCCCGCCGCCATGCGCGACCTGGTGTCCTTCGGCCTCGAGGCGCACCTCAAGACCATGGAGTGGATGAAGGCCGGCGTGCCGGCCGGCGAGGTGGCCTCGAAGTTCTTCGCCTTCGTGAAGGGGCGCGGCTACGGGAAGAACCTGCTGTACGGACCCTGCCACGGGCTGGGCATGATGGAAGTCGAGCGGCCCTGGGTCGAAACGACCTCCTCCTACCCCCTGCGCGAGAACATGACCTTCCAGGTGGATACATTCCTGCAGGCCAAGCAGTACGGCTTGCGCTGGGAATCCGGCGTGCGCATCACCCGGACGGGTGTCGAACAGTTCTCGAAGCGGTTCCGCTCGCTCGTGGAAATCGCCTGAGCGCGCCCGGCCGGCGCAGGAGAGCGATGATGACGCCTCGCGTGGTGTTCGGCTTCGACATGGAGACCGATATCGGGAGCTGGACCCCGTTCTATACCGGGCTCCGCTTCGGGACGCCGCACATCCTGGACCTGCTCGACCGGCATGGCATCCCGGCCACGTTCTTCTTCACCGGCGATGCCGCTCGCCACGCGCCCGCCCTCGTGCGCCGGGTGGCCCGCGCCGGGCATGAAGTCGGCTGCCACACGCTCTACCACGAGACGATCGGCGATGAGCTTTTCCCCATTCCCGGCATCAAGCCCATGCTGCCCGAAGAGTGCCGGCACCGCATCGAGGTGGCCGCCCGCTGGGTCGGCGACATCCTCGGCGGGCGGGTGGTGTCCTTCCGCGCCCCGCGGCTCTGGGGCAGCACGGGGATGGTCAACGCCCTCGAGGACCTGGGCTTCGCGGCGGATGCCAGCTACCCGCTCTATTATTACGAGAAGCAGCTGGCGCCCTACCATCCCAGCCGCGCGGACTGGACGCGCAAGGGCCGCCTGAAGATCGTCGAAATCCCCAACTTCGCCGACCTCACCCTCCGCTCCCGCGATCCCTACGGGCGCGACCGCGACCAGTGGCCCCTGTTCCGGACCCGCGGCGCCCGGGTGCTGATCGCGCACGTGGATGCCATGCTCGGCTACACGGCCCGCGCCGGCGTCCCGCCGGTGCTCTGCTTCTATTTCCATCCCTGGGAGTTCCATCCCATGCCCAGGGGCCTCATCCATTTCGGGGAAGGCGCCGTGCGCCCGGACCCGTTCATCGTCAAGCACTGCGGCCCGGTCGCGGTGCGCGAACTCGACCGCTTCATCGGCCTGCTCAAGGAACGCGGCGCCGAGTTCCTGACGGCCCGCGACCTCGCCCGGCACTTCTAAACGGACCCTGGAACGAGCCGTATGACGACCCGATCCCCCGCTCTCCGGCGCCTGGGCCTCGGACTCGGCGCCCTGCTCGCCCTGGCGGCGGGCCTGGCGCGCGCCGGAGACGGCCCGCACAGCCTCAGCCTCGGCGCTCGCTACCACGCCGAGCAGACGCGCTTTACCGACCTGCCGTTCGATACCGGAGACCTGTCCTACGTCCTGGCCTATACCTTCACCGACCGCTGGCTCGGCCTGCAGCTCGCCCTCGACGCGGCGCCCGATGTCTCCGGCAGCCGCGACGCGCCGCAGACCAACCGCACCGATTTCGTCCTTACCCCGCAGGCCAACCTCATTCTCAAGGACCGCTTCTTCCGGGGCGGCGTGGGCCTGTTGGCCAGCTATGCGCGCGACGTGGAACACGACGGCGACTGGATTGCACCCTACTGGCAGATCATGCTGGGCCTGTCCTGCCCGCTGCCGGGGAACCTGTCCCTGGACGGTTCGGTCTACTACGTCCTGGAACACTGGGACGAGCTGGCCCATTTCCGGGGCCGCGACCTCGAATACGGGCTGTACCTGAATTATGCGTTTTAACGGCGGCGACAGCCGCCACGACACCATCCCAACCCCGGCGCCCCTGCCCGATCCCGGGCCCGCTGAGCATGACCCTATCCCAGCCCATTCCCCCCGCCTCCGGTCCGGACGCCCCGCTCTTCGAGCTGGGCGCCGAGGGCGTGGATGTCGTCCGCCTCATGGACGAGATCCGCGCCGTCGTGGCCCGCAAGATGGAGCAGGGCTGCTACCGCGACCCGGGCATCGCCCAGGCCGAGCGCGCCAACCTGGCCGCCCTGCAGAACGACGAGGACATCCTGCGCTATTATTTCGACTGCCTGCGCCGCGCGGTCTCCGTGGATATCAACGACTTCGAGATCCGCGAGCGGCGCCGGCTCGGCTCCGCGGCGCTCGTCGCCCTCAAGAAAGCCGTCTGGAAGCTGCTCAAGTTCTATACCTACCGGCTCTGGTCGCAGCAAAACCAGGTCAACGGCCTGCTGCTCACGGCCCTCGATGGCGTGGATGAAACATACCGCCGGCGCCTGGCGGACCTCGAACGCCGGCTGGCGGCCTTGGAAAAGGATCCGGCCCCGCCATGCCGCCCGCCCAGCGCTTAGCCTTCGTCTGCCCGCGCTTCGCCGACGGCGCCACGGTCGGCGGCGCGGAAACGCTGCTCAAGGCCCTCGCCGACCGTGCCGCCGCCGCCGGCCACGCCGTGACCTTTCTGACCACCTGCGCCCAAAATCATTTCACCTGGGCCAACGCCGTGCCGCCGGGCGCCCGGCGCATCGGCGCGCTGGATGTCCTCTTTTTCCCCGTGGACGAACGCCGCGACCTGGAGGCGTTCCTGCGCATCCAGGACGCCATCAGCCGCCGCGCGCGCGTCCGCCCCGAGGACGAACAGGTCTGGCTCCGGAACAGCGTCAACAGCGCCGCCCTCACCGACTATCTCCGCGCCCGCGCGGCGGACTTCGACTGGATCATGGCCGGCCCCTACCTGTTCGGGCTCACGGTGTTCGCCGCCCGCGCGGCGCCGGAGCGCACGCTCCTGGTGCCGTGCCTGCATGACGAGGGCTTTGCCTATACCCGTGCCATCCGCGACCTGTTCCGCGGCGTCGCGGGGATTCTCTTCAATACGGAACCGGAAGCCGAACTCGCCCGCCGGCTCTATGGACTGGACCCGGCCCGCTGCGCCGTCGTCGGTATGGGCCTGGATCCCTTCGAGGCGGACCCCGGCGCCTTCGCGCGCCGCCGCGGCCTGGCCATGCCCTACGTCCTCTATGCCGGGCGGCGCGAAGCCGGCAAGGGGACCCCGCTCCTGCTCGACTACGTAACCCTCTTCCGGCGGCGCACGGGACTCGACGTCAAGCTGGTCCTGGCCGGCTCGGGCGAGGTCCACCCGCCGCCCGAGCTGCGGCCGCATGTGCTCGACGCCGGGTTCCTGCCGGAGCCCGAGAAGCGGGAGGCCCTGGCGGGCGCGGCGGCCTTGTGCCACCCGTCGGTCAACGAAAGCCTCGGCATCGTGGTGCTCGAGGCCTGGCTGGCCCGCACGCCGGTGCTGGTGCATGCCCGCTGCGCCGTGCACCGCGATCAGTGCCGGCGCAGTGGCGGGGGGCTCTGGTTCCTCATCTACCCGGAATTCGAGGAGGCGCTGCTCGCCCTGCTGCACCGGCCGGCCCTGCGCCGCGCCCTCGGCGCCGCCGGGCGCGCCTACGTCGAACGCGAGTACGCCTGGACCGCCATTGACCGCAAGCTGGCCGATGCCCTGGCCCGGTTCGGCGCCCGGCGCGGCGGTCTCGAGGCCGGCCGCCAGGAGGCGCCCCCCGGATGACGCCCGCCATCCATCAACTGGTAGCCGGATTCACCCCCGGCGATGCCATCAGCAACGAGGCCCTGACCCTGCGGGCCTGTTTCCGACGGTGGGGCCATGCCGCCGAGATTTTCTGCGAGCCGAGCCGCACGGCGCCGGCCCTGCGCCGCGAGGCGCGCGATCTCGCGCTGGCGCCGGCGGCGCTCGCGGCGGCGGACGTCGCGCTGCTGCACCTGTCCATCGGGGCTCCCGTCAATGACCGGTTTGCCGCGCTCCGCTGCCGGAAGGCGATCCGCTACCACAACATGACGCCCCCCCGTTATTTCCGGGGATTCCAGGAGGAACTGGCTCGCGACCTGGCCTGGGGCCGCGAGCAGGCCCGCGCCCTGGCGGGCGCGGCGGAGGTCAATATGGCCGTCAGCCGGTTTAACGCCGCCGAGCTGGCCGCGCTGGGCTACGCCAACGTGCGCGTGGCGCCGCTGGTGCCGAACCCGCACGCCCTGCGCGCGAGGCCGGACCGCCGGGTGCTGGGCGCGCTGCGGGACGGCCTGGCGACCGTGCTGTTCGTGGGCCGCGGCGCGCCGAACAAGCGGATCGAGGACGCCCTGCGGGCCTTCTGCTACTTCCAGCGCGCCGTGGAACCCCGCTCGCGCTTCGTGCACGTGGGCTCCTACGCGGGGCTCGAACGGTACCAGGCCGTGCTGGCGGCCGCCGCCCGCGATATGCAGCTCGAACGCGTGGTCTTCGCGGGCGCCGTGCCGACGGCGGAATTGAACGCCTACTACGAGGGCGCCCGCCTGTTCCTCTCCATGAGCGAGCACGAGGGGTTCTGCCTGCCGCTGCTTGAAGCCATGGCGCACGGCCTGCCGGTCCTGGCCTATGCCGCCGCCGCGGTCCCGGAAACCCTCGACGGCGCGGGCGTGCTCGTGCGGGACAAACGGTGGGAACCCATCGCCGAAATGATGGGCCGCCTCGCGGCCCGCGGCCCCCTGCGCGACGCCGTCCTGCTCGGACAGCGGCGCCGGCTGGAGCGGTACGCCGCCCAGGATCCGGAGGCGCTCCTCAAGGCGGCCCTGGCTCCGCTACTCTAGCCCGCACGAGCGCCGGCCCGCCCCGCCCGGACCCCGCTGGCCTGCGGGCAACACCCCGGCCGGCGGCCGCGCGTCTCGCGGCGGTCAGGAGCCCGGCTCCGTCTCCGCGGCGGAGGCGGCGTCCACGCTGCGCAGGATGTCCTCGATCTCCTCGAACGAGGCCCGCAGAATTGCCATCTGGCGCTTGAGCGACTGAATGCCCTGCACGGTCAGCGCATGGCGCTTCTCGAGGGTGTCGCGACGCTGGCGAAGATCCCGCAGTTCCGCCTCGAGCGCCTGCATTTGCTCGCGGCAGTCGGAGAGCACGGTGGAAATGTCCGGCAGCGGCTCGTCGGACGCCGGCTCCGGACCGGACGCCTCGTCCTCGGCGGCCGGGACCTGCAGCTCCGCGCCGCAGTCGGTGCAGTTGATCACCAGGCCGGCGCCCTGCTTGTCTATCACCAGGCTCTTGCCGCACGCGGGGCACTCGAACACGATGTCCCGGTCGGTGATCTCGTTGTCAGGCTGATTGACGGCTTCCACGACATGGCCCTCCCTTCACCACCCGCATTATTGAACGTTTCCCGGGAAAAATCAAGCTGCAAAATACAGCTGCAAAATACGGGGATGAAAGGGACCGTGACGCGTGGAGGTCCGAACGTGACCGGCACCGGAATGGGGGATTCGACGGACATCGCGTGTCACGGGGCGCGTCTCCCCTCCTGTCTGCCTCTGGGATGACGCCTCGTCCGGCCGGACGACAGCCGCGACGGGCCTGCGCGCCAGCGTTGTTTCCCGTGCCCGTCTGTCGCACGCGGCGGATCACGTAAACAGCAAGAGCGCGCCAAGGCCGAACACACAGGCATCCACCAGCGCATGGCTGAGGCATCCGGGCCAGATGGACCGGTACTTCATGTAGAGGCCGGACCAGACTGCGCCCCCGATGAACACTCCCACCGAACAGAGGAACGCCGTCGTCCAGGGGCTGTACGCCGACAGCGCAATGAAATGATGCAGCGTGAAGAACAACGCCGACAGGAAGACGGCCGCGGAAGGCCTGACCACGTCCGCGCACTTGGTATACACAAACCACCGCCACACATATTCCTCAAGCACGTAATTGATCACGATCCAGTAGCCGGCTCCGGCCAGGTAGACCGCCGGGTTTCCCAGTCCGACGGCCGTAATCCTGCCGATGAGATAGTCGCGGTCGAATAATGACGCCCCGCCGGCCGCATAGCCGGCGCCAATCAAAAGGC
>CAZUYI010000019.1:9725-16116 GCA_964624095.1 uncultured Verrucomicrobiota bacterium
CATCCCGCGCCGAATCCGCCGCGGCGCGGGGCCGGGAAGCGGATAGGACGCCGCTCCACGCAGGTCAACCAGATCACTGGGAGCGCCAGCAGCCACAGCTTGCTGAAGGCAAAGATCATCCGGCCTGCCGGCTCGTTGGGGAACAGGACGATCGCGGCATACGCTCCAAGGCTCGGCGCCGGTACCAGCAGCGCAAGCGCCAGGATGGATCGTGTTTTATTCAAGGCAGACGCCGCTTTCCGGGTTCCGGGCCGGCGTCGCATCCATCCCCGCCGGATGGAGTGTCCTCCCGCCCGGACCTCGCCGCGCTTAGAGTCCCAGGGCCAGCGCCCACTGCCATCCAAGAGAGGCGGCGCACCATGCGGCGATGGCCGCCGCCAGCACGTCCATCGTGTAGTGCGCGCGCAGGATGATCACCAGGACCGCTTCGCCAAGCGCGAGCAGGCCCGCGACAGCGCCGCACCACCACGGCAATATGCGGGATACCTCGATGGCGCCCAGGACGGCTATCGCCGTATGGCCTGAAATGAAAAAATCGTTGGCCACGTCATAGGTCACCAATAACGACGGAAATCCCGGATAGCGCCATATCATGTTGGGCGGAATCGGCAGGGCGCAGAACGCCTGGCTTATCTGGCGGAAGAGGAACACCAACAGCAATCCCAAAAAAGGACGCAGGGTCGCCCCCAGCAGGCCCGCGCCGATAAGAAAAAGCCCGAACAGATCAATCACCGCCGAACTGACAATCAGCAGTCCATCCGTCAGGCGCGGATGAATCCGCAGATACTCGTTCCACGGCTCGGTCCAGACGTGCAACCCATCCACAATCCCGGCGGCGTTGCCGCGACCGCGGAGGAGCGCCTGGGTCCTGAACCATAGCCGGATGGCGCACGCCACGACGCCCAGCCGCGCCGTCCATCTCAAGCCTTCCCCCGCCCACCATGCCCCGCCTCCGGCCCGGCCCTGCGCGGTCAACAGCGCCAGCAGGGCCAGGAGCGCCCCCAGCCACACGGCCGTCGCCGCCCAGCGTTTGTTCCCCGTGGTGTTGGGGTTCATGCACCGCCCTCCGCCATCGCGCGCGAGGCGCGCCCGAGTTGTTCCAGCATGCGTTCCAACCTGGCGCGAATGGCCTCCATCACCGGGTCGGCCGCGTTGCCGCGCGGCCGGACCGGGCCGACCTCGATGGCTTCCCCCACCTCGATCAAGGCCCGGAGGGGACGATGGATCGTCACCTGGTCGGTCAAGTCCTCCTCAAACCGCTCGACAGTTTCCAGGAGCTTTTCCGGCGTGGGCGCCGGCTTGAAATAGTCGGGCGGATAGAAATCGAGCTGTTGGGCCAGATAGATGTCCGCCAACTGCCGCCAGCGCCGGGCGCGTTCCTCCTCGCGGAGCTCGCCCGAAATCATGTCCGGCAGGATGGCCGAGCGCAGGGTTTTGACTCTGGCCACCACGTCCGATTCGCGCTGACCCTTGAGCCATTCCCGCTCCAGCGGAACCAGCAGGTGGTCAATCAAGGCCGACAGGCGGTGCCGGAGATCGCCTGCTTGCGGCCGTTCGAAATACTCCAGTTCCTTGAGCGTCAAGAGCGCGTCGCCCACCTTGTAGATGCGTTCCACCAGCGGCATGCCGGACTGCGGCTTCCATGACAGACGATGCTCGATGCGTTCCAGCACCGGGATCAGCGCCTGAACGATATCGCCATCAAACACGTAGCGGATGGCGACGGGATGGACGACCACCTTGCCGGGCGGGTTCAGCGCCGCGCGCTGTTTCGCTGCGTGCCGGACAATGAATACCGTGCCGTCCATCAGATGGTTCAACCGATCGTTCGTGCGCGAGATCACGCCTTCCGGAAACAGCACCAGCGGCCTCTCCGCCGACGCCAGGATCCGCACGGCGCATTTCAGCGCTTCCCGGTCCATGCCTTCGCGATAAATACTGAACGCGCCGGCGCGGCGGAGCACAAATGTCTGCAGGCGGGACTGCTCGAACAAGTGGCGGCTGGCAACGATATAAAACGGCGCCTGAACACGGGCCGACAGATAGCCCAACACCATGGGGTCGCTGGGACGGCAATGATTCGGCGCCAGCAGAACGCCGTGCCCCGCGTCCACCGACCGGCGCAGAGCGTCCGCGCCCGCGACATGGACGGACACCACGCCGTGCGACCGTTTAAGGTATCCCGGCAAAACGTGAAACAGCAGCTTGGGCCACCAGCGTCCGCGCCATGGCGGGACGAACGTGTAGGGTTTTTCCAGAACGATGTCTTGCATACGCCCCGTGTCAGGTTGTTCCGGTCCGCTGCCGCGCCAACTCCTGGAGCGCCTTCAAATCAGGCTTGCCGCTGCCGAGCAACGGCACCTTCTCTATTCGGAAACAGGCGTCCGCGCCGGGTTTCCACAGGTTGGGAATATCGCATTCCGCGATGAGCCGGCTGATCGAGCCGGCATCGCCGGCTGCATCGGTGTACAGCAGTACCAGCTTTTCTCCCTTTCTTTCGTCGGGAACCGCGGTGATGGCCAGAACCTGTCCGTCCGTTCCCAAGCGCTGATGCAACGCCTCCTCGATGGCGCCATGCGGCACCATCTCGCCTCCGATTTTGCTGAAGCGGGACAGCCGGTCGGTGATCGCCACAAATCCGTCTTCATCCAGCCGCGCGATATCGCCGGTGCGATACCAGCCGTCCTGCACAACCTCGGCGGTCAGGTCCGGCCGATTCAAATACCCGGCCATGACGTTCGGCCCTTTCACCAGGAGCAAGCCCGCTTCGCCCGGCGGCCGGGTCCGGCCGGTTTCCGGATCGACAATTTTCATTGCAATCCCCGGCAACGGAAGGCCTACACTGCCGGATTTCCAGCCGGCCTGCCGGACACCGCCGGCGTCCGCGTGCGGCAGGCTGAGCGCCGCCACCGGCGAGAGTTCCGTGGCGCCGTATCCTTCCAGCGGGCGGATGCCGAATTTTTCGGCAAACGCCTGCGCCAGGCGTTCCTTGAGTTTTTCCGCGCCTACCACCACATACGTAAGCGTCGCAAAGTCTTCCGGCCGGGCCTTGCGCACATACAGCATCAGAAAGGTCGGTGTGGCAAACAGGATGGTGGATCGGTGTTCGCGCGCCATCTGCGCAATCCGCGCGCCTTCCAGAGGATTGGGGTGATACACGGCTGAGAATCCGCTCAACAGGGGAAACCATAACGACCCCGTATAGCCCAGCGAATGGAAAAAAGGCAGCGCCGCGCAGACATTGTCATCCGGGGTGGAGGCGAATACGGCCCGGAGCGATTCGATATTGGATTGGATATTATGATGGCTGAGCATGACCCCCTTGGGCTCGCCGGTCGAACCGGAGGAAAAGAGAATGGTGGCGATTTGATCCGGATGGAATCCGGCGGTATCCGTCAGCCGGTGCCAGGGAAGGAACCGCGCCTTGAAAAAAGCCCGCCATTTCTGGCCGGCGGTGAGGCCGGCAAGCACGTCTTCAAGGTACACGGCTCCGGGAGGCGGCGCAAGGCCGGGCACGGTTCCCAGGAATGTTCTGGACGTCAGCACGGTCCGCAATTCGCATTGTTGTATGGCCGACGCAAGCGCCGCGCGCCCGGCGGTGAAGTTCAGATTGACGGACGTCCGGCCGAGCAACGTCACCGCCAGATTGGCCAGGACGCCGCCGACCGACGCGGGCAGCAGAATGCCGATCGTGGATTGTCCGGCGGTCGCGGCGCGCACGGTGTCGGCCAACAGCACCGCGCCGGTCAGCAGGCGGCCATACTCAAGGCGTTGGCCGGAGGAATCGGCCACCGCCCGCCGCCGCCAATTGGCGCGCGCCACGCTGATCAGGCGTCGGCCCAGCGGCTGGCGCTCAGCCTTGCGATCTTCGTAATAAGCGCAGGACAGCTCCATGACGGCCATGCGCACCTCGGCGGCCGATGTGCCGGAGGGCAAGGCCGATCCGAACAACACCGTCACCGGGTAGCGTCGGAACCCGTGCCAATGCGTTTTAAGGGTGCCATGGTAATAACTTGTGAACGCGCCCCACGCGCCGCCGATATAGACCGGATAAATGGGATACGCGGAATCCTTGGCCAGGTATTCGAACCCGCGATGGAACGCGCGGACATTGCCGGTCCTGGTCATGGAGTCCTCGGCAAACACACACACCAGGTATCCTTCCGCCAGCGCGGTCCGGGCGGCCTGCAGGGCACGCAATAGTTGCTTTGGCGGCCCGTTGGAGTCCACCGGAATACAGCGCAGGAGGGCAAAAAAAGGCTTGAGCATCGGCCAGCCGTGATAGATGGAGGCCGGGAGCAAAAACCGCAAGCGCCGCTGCTGGGTCGCCATCAACAGCAGGGCGTCCATGTAGGACACATGGTTACACACCAGGATGCCCGGCCCGTCGGCGGGAAGGGTGTCGCCGCCCAGGACGCGAATCCGGTAGGCGCATCGTGTCATCACGAGCAGGAGGAAGCGCAGAAGGAAATCGGGCAGCGCCGCCAAGGCGCACAGCGCCAGTGCCAGGGTCAATGCGCCCATCAGCAGAAACCCGGTGGCGGCGGACCAGCCGAGCCGGAGGGTCACCAGGACCAGCATGGCCGCCGCCAGGACCCCCAGCCAACTGATGAATCCCGAGGCGGCCAGAATCTTGCCGCGCATGGTCGGCGGCGACTGGGCCTGAATGAAGGCGTCCACCGGCACCACAAACAAGCCGGCTCCGATACCGGCGCCAAACACTGCCGCCAGGACCGGCGTGGGCGCCGGCGGCAACAGCTTCAGCAGCACCGCCGCCACGGTCAGGATGAGCGCGCCGAGCGGGACCACCCCGAACTCGATCGTGCGCCCGGACACGCGGCCGGCCAGGTAGGCGCCGCCGGCCACGCCCAACGCCGCCACGAAAAACAGATAGCCGCTGCGGGCTTCATTCCAGCCCAGGTGTTGAATGCCGTAGGGGATCATATTCAATTGTAAATACGCGCCCAGCATGGTGAAATACGCGGAGGCCAGCACGGCCTGCAACAGATAGCGATCGCTCCGAATGGACCGCAGTGTCCGCCATATATCGCGCGCGAACCAGAGGGTGAGGCGCGCCGCCGATCCGGCCGGCGGCGTGGCCTTGATGCGCACCGTGGCCGTCAGCCCGATCAGCGACGCCACAATGCAGGCGCCCTGCGCCAGGGGAAAGTTTCCGCCCGTTATCTCCACCAGCAGCGGCGCCAGCGCCGTGCCGGCAATGATGGCGAGGTAGGAATACATCACCAGCAGGCTGTTGGCGCGCGACAAGTGCGAGCGTTCCACCAGTTCCGGCACGATCCCGTATTTGGATGGGCCATAGAGGGCGCTTTGTAAACTGATGAAGAACAGCACGAGGTAAAGCCAGAATGGCCGGGACTGGAGAAACACCAACGCTCCCGCCAGCATGACCGCCAGCTCCAGCAGTTTGACGGAGACCAGCACCGTCCGCTTGCTGAAGCGATCGGCCAGGACACCGGCGGCGGCGGAAAACAGCAGGAAGGGCGCGACAAACACCGCCGACGCGACAGCCGAGATCGCGGCGGCCGCGTCCCGTCCCTGAAGACGGATTAGAAACAGCATGGTGAGAAACTTGAAGATGTTGTCAATCAGCGCCCCGCAGAATTGGGCGAGATTCAACCATGCAAAATCCCGGGATAACGGGTCCCGCGTGCCGGGCATCTTCATGCTCCCGTAAAGGCCAATCCGGTGTCGGCCCGTTGGCCGCGGAGGCGCGGCGGCAGACGTGTCACCTGCTCATGGCTGCCTGTTGCTTCTCGATAGGTACGGGTGGCTCGATCGCGTGGTCCGCATGGGCGTCCTGTGGCAGGGATGGGCTGGCGGACGGCAACGGAACCTCCCTGCAGCCCCTGCCGGACGCCTGGGTGCAGGAAACGTCCACTCCGGGGCTGCGCGGGGCCCTGTCGTTTGAATTGTTGCGCGGGGCCGGGAGGCGGTCAAGAAGTATCCGGGCGGCGACAAAGTTATTGACGCGGCTGCGCGGACGCGGTATTAGACTGGGCATCCGTTTTTTCCAGAGATGCCCCGGTTGAATCAGCCGGTTGCCGCGGGGTGCGGCACACGAGGAGAGGGAATGATTGTCAACACCACCGAGTTATTCAAGCACGCCTACGGCCGGTACGCGGTTGGGGCCTATAACATCAACAACCTCGAGCAGACCATGGGCCTGTTCCGGGGCAACCTCGACAGCCGGGCGCCGTTCATGGTCCAGATTTCCAAGGGCGCGCGCTCCTACACCGACAAGCGCATGCTCGAGGCCATGATCCGCACGGCCGACCAGATTTTTCCCGAGGCCATCTTCGCGGTGCACCTGGACCACGGCGACGAGGACACGGCCATGGACTGCATCCGCAGCGGCTTCTACAGCTCGGTG
>CAZUYI010000020.1:0-16050 GCA_964624095.1 uncultured Verrucomicrobiota bacterium
CGGCCACCCGGTCCAACGCGGGGTTGCTGGCGTCGCGCGGCGCGACGATCGTCGAGCCGGCGGCGGGCGAGCTGGCGTGCGGCACGCAGGGACGCGGCCGGCTGGCCGACCTGCCGGACATCCTGGCGGCGGTGGCGGCGCGGCTGGGCGAGCCGGGCGGGACGTAACCTATGCGCCTTCTGGTCACGGCGGGGCCGACGCGCGAAGCGCTGGACCCGGTACGGTTCCTGAGCAACCGCTCGAGCGGCAAGATGGGCTATGCCCTGGCGCACGAGGCGGTACGGCGCGGGCACCGCGTGGTCCTCGTGTCCGGCCCGGTGGCCTTGCGGCCGCCGGCCCGCGCGCGATGCCTGCGCGTGACCAGCGCGGCCGACATGCTGGCGGCCGTGCGGTGCCACCTGGCCGGCTGCGACGCCCTGATCATGGCGGCCGCGCCGGCCGACTGGCGTCCCGTCCGGCCGAGCCGCCGGAAGCTCAAGAAGGCGGATGGCCCGCCCGTGCTGCGCCTGAGGCCGACGCCCGACATCCTGCGCGCGCTGGCCCCGCGCAAGGGCCGCCGGATATTCGTCGGCTTCGCCGCCGAGACCGGCCGGCTGCTGCCCGAGGCGCGGCGCAAGCGCGCGGCCAAGCGCCTGGACCTGATCGTGGCCAACGACGTCAGCCAGCCGGACGCCGGCTTTGAGGTGGATACCAACCGCGTCGTGCTGCTCGACGCGTCCGGAGGCGAGACGGCGCTGCCCCTGATGAGCAAGGCCCGCGTGGCGGCGCGGATCCTCGACTGGCTCGAAGCGCGGCGGCGCGAGCGCGGGCGGCGCCGCCTGAAACCCGGAGCCCTGTCATGAGTCAACCGGTCGCCCTGGGCTGCATCGGGGTCGGCGCCTTCATGGCGCGCACCCACCTGCCCAACATCCTGAAGCAGCCCGGCATCCGGCTGCACACGCTCTGCGACCTCGACGAGGCCTTGCTGCGGCGCCGCGCGGCGGAGTTCCGGCCGTGCGCGGCGGTGACGGACGCCGAGGCCGTCTTCCGGAATCCGGAAATTGACGCCGTGCTCGTAGGCACCCGCAGCCGGGACCATGCGGGGCTGCTCCTGCGGGCGGCGCGCGCGGGCAAGCACGTGTATGTCGAAAAGCCGATGACCATGACCCTGGAGGAGACGCGCGCCGTGCTCGAGGCCGTGCGCGCGTCCGGCATCCGGGTGGGCGTGGGCTTCAACCGCCGCTATGCCCCCGCCATGGTCGAAGCGCGGCGTCGGTTTCAAGGCTACCGGCGCGGCCCCGCGAACGTGGTGTACCGGATCGTGGACGATCACCGCGTGCGCCCGCCGTACGTGTTCGACCTGAACGAAGGCGGAGGGCACCTGCTCCAGGAAGGCTGCCACGTGTTCGACCTGCTGGCCTGGTTCCTCGAGGCGGAGCCGGTCGAGGTCTATGCCGCCGGCCCGCTCGAGACGGACAACGCGGTCATCGTGACGTATGCCGACGGCTCGCTCGCCGTCGTCCTGTGCGGCGGGAAGGGGGGCGTCTGTTATCCCAAGGAGTTGATGGAGGTCTTCTGCGCCGCCCGGACCCTGGTGGTGGACAATTTTTTCGAGCTGCGCCTCGATGGGCCGGGCGGATCGCTCCGGCGCACCTTTCCCGTGCCGGGCGCGGTCCCGCCGCTGCCGGAGGACAGCATGACCGGATTTTACACGGCCTCGTTCGCGGCCCGGCCGCCCGAAGACCTCGTGGGCGCCCACGCCGCCAACCACCTGCCGACGCCCCACGTGGACAAGGGCCATGCCCGGGCCCTGGCGGCCTTCGCCGAGGCGCTCGTGGGCGGGCGCCGGTTCGTCCCGGACGAAACCGACGGGGCCCGCGCCACGGTGTGCGCTCTGAAAGCCTATGAGTCCATCCGCGAGCACCGCCCGGTGCCGATCGAGCCGGCGGAGTACCTACCGCCGGCCCGCCCGGCACCCGGGGGCGGGCGATGAGCGCGGCTCCCGATCCCCGGGGAGGTGGCGCGCGCCGGCATGGGCGCCGCTTCATGGCCGGCAGAAATGTATTGTCTTACGGGCGGCCGGTGTCTATACTGCTCCTGTCCTGTATTGAAGGCCGGTGGGCGGCGATTCGATTAGAACAGGAGATCCCATACCCATGAGTTGGCCTGCACGGATACTGGCTTGCGCACTCTGTGGCCTGGCGGCCCGCGTCGCGGTGGGCGGCACGAATTTCCTGGTGGCCCCGCCGGGCACGACGACGCCCGTCTTTCCCTATACCACCTGGGAAGGCGCAGCGACCGACCTCGTGGCCGTGGCGAGCCTCGCCAGCGTGACGGGTGCCGGCAATACCATTACAGTCACCAACGGGACCTACTGGCTGACCAATGAAGTGGCGGCCGCCCATGTGCAGATCACCAGCGTGAACGGGCCGGAAGTCACCCTGCTCCGCCGCGCGGGTGCCGCCCCGCACCGGCTCGTGTCCCTCGCCACCGGCGGTATCCGGGGATTCACGATCGAGGGCGGAGACGCCACCCAGTCCGCCATGCCCATCGGTGGCGGGCTGTATCTCGAGGCGGCGATCGCACGCCACTGCATCGTCCGCGGCAATGTCGCCTCCAACGGCGGCGGCGTGGCCCTGGCAACCGGCTCGATCCTTTATGACAGCCTGGTCGCCGGCAACTCGGCCACGGATGCCGGCGGGGGCGGCGGCGGTTGCGCGTTCTTTTTGAGTCCCGGCTGGATTTTCAACTGCACGATCGTCTCCAACGACACAGGCGGCGCCGGCGGCGGCGTCGCGGCCGCGCCGCCCGATCCGGGCACGCCCCACCAGGTCGTCAACTCGATTGTCTATGACAACCAGGCGGTGACGGCGTTTACCTCGAACTTCTTTGCGACCTACCTGGGGTTCACCAACTGCTGCACGACGCCCACGAATGCCATTGCGGCGGGCTCCGGCAACTTCGAGACGCCGCCGGCCTTCGTGGATCCGGGCGCCGGCAATTTCAGGCTGGCCGGCGGCTCGCCCTGCATAGACAGCGGCGTAAGCCAGATCTGGATGCAGACGGACACCGATCTCGACGGCGCGCCCCGCATTCTGGGCACGAACGTGGATGTGGGCGCCTACGAGTTCTTGCCGGCTTATCCGTTTCTCGCATTGGACCCCGTCCTGACCAACATCACCGTCACGCGGGGCGATTCGGCGCCCGGCTCGGCCGTGATCTCGAACCTGGACGCCGGCGCCGGCATGGACTGGTCCGCCTCGAGCGCCGATGCGTGGATCGCGCTGACGCCGCCGACCTCCGGCCTGGTGGATCCGGCCGGATGCGCCACGCAGGCGTGGGTCAATTCGTCGGACGGCCTGGCCGCCGGCGTGTACACCGGCACGGTGGACGTCGTGGCCTCGAACGGCAGCCCGTATTACACCCCCGCCACCGGCCGGGTGGAGGTGGTCCTGACCGTCGAGGAAATCGAGCACCCGTACGCTTACCTGGCCGTCGCGCCCAGCTCGTTCAGCCTGTCGCTGCTGCGCGGCCGCGACGCGGTCGTGGAGACGACGGTCTCGAACGAGTCCACCAACAGCATCCTGCACTGGACGGTAAGCGACGTGTCGGCGGCCTGGCTCCAGACCGACCTCATGGGCGGCGCTCTGGATCCGTTGGCCGGTACGCCCCTGGTGCTGACGGCGGATTCGGACGGCCTGCCCGGCGGGGTCTACACGGGGCTGGTCACGCTGGTGGCGACAAACGAGAACCCGATCCATTACCCGGCCACCTGCGTCGTGGAATGCGTGATGACGGTCATGGACCTGCAGCGCGCTCCGGCCCAGCTTTCCGTCGCGCTCATGCAGGGCCAGGCCGGCGTCACCAACTTCCGGGTCTGGAATGCCGGCGCCGGCGTGCTCGACTATACGGTGGCGTCCGATCAGTCCTGGGCGGTTCCGGGCGCGCCGGGCGGCAGTCTGCCCGCCGGCCAGACCAACACGGTCACCCTGTCCTTTGTGAACACCGGCTCGCTGCAGCCGGGCCTGCACACGGCGACGATCACCCTGGAAGCCGATGTCGGCGGCAGCGCCACGATTGACGTCGCGCTCGAGGTGCGGGCGCCGCCGGCCATCGTCCTCTCGCCCGTCCTGCTGAGCCGGTCGGCCATGGCCGGACAGAACACCGGCTCCCAGACCGTGCAGGTTTCGAACGCCAGCCCCTATTACGGGATCGAGTACACGGTCACGACCAATGCCGGCTGGATCCAGGTGAGCGGGGCGGGCACGTCGCTCGCGCCGCTCGAGTCCCGCGCCGTCACGCTGGCGTACGCGGTCAGCAACCTCGCGGCCGGCGTCTCGGCGCCCTCGAACTACACGGGGATCGTGACCTTCACGGTGACGAATCCGGCAACGGCGCTGGGCTCGCCGGCAAAGGCCACCGTATCCATGCAAATCTGCCCCAAGCCACGCCTGACGCTGAACGCAACGAAGCTGTCCGCCTCGGTCATGCAGGGGCGCGCGGCGCCGTCGCAGGGGTTTGATGTCTGGAACGGGGCGGGCTATTTCACCCTCAGCTACACGCTCTCGAAGAACGCCCCGTGGCTGCTGTGCTCGCCGACCAGCGGCACGAGCACGGGCGAACACGACCGGATCACCGTTCAATACAGCACGCAGAACCTGAAGCCCGGCATCTCGAACGCGGTGCTCACGGTGGTGGGCCTCGCGACGGACGGCGTGCACTGGGACAACGCCGTCTATCCGACCCAGACGGTCCGGGTGGCGATGACCATCTATTCCATGCCGATGCTGCGCACGGACGCGGCGCCGGTCACCCGGCTCGCCGTGCTCAAGGGGCATGTGCCGCCGGATACGGTGGTCAAGGTTTCGAACGGGGCCGCCTCGCCGCGGGCGCCCATGCGGGTGACGGCCGTGCCGACCAAGTCCTGGATTCGGGTGACGCCCGGCAGCGCGCTGGTGACGAACGGGACGGCGTCCCTGCGAGTGGCCTGCGATCCGTCCGGCATGGCGCCGGGCGTGGTCAACCGGGGTGTGGTGCGGCTGACGGCGGTGGACGTGGCGACGGGCGAGCCGGCGTTGGGAGCGCCGCTCGATCTGGCCTTTGAACTCACGGTCCGCGAGTTCAAGGGGTTCGATTTCCAGGGTTCCGGCTCGGGCGCGTCCGACCTGGTGGTCTACCGGGCGTCGGGCGGCGAATGGGCCATGGCCAACCTGCGGACGGGCTATCGGACCAACGCGGTATTCGGCGGAAGCGCGTTCGCGCCCGCGCCGGGTCTTTACCTGGGCGATGGGAGTGCCCAGTTGGGGGTCTTTCACGCCGGCAATGGCCGCTGGTATGCCCGGAACGTCGCGGATGACGCCGTGCTGGCCCTCGACCTCGCCGTCCGGCCGGGCGCCGTGCCGGTCCCGGGCGATTACGATGGCGACAGCCGCACCGATCCCTGCCTGTACCAGGAATCCACCGGGGTATGGATCGGCCGGCTGAGCGGCAGCGGCTACCGGCTCGCGTCCGGCGCCCTGGGCGGGCCGGGCTATTCCCCGTTACCATCTGGCGATTACGACGGGGACGGGCGCGTGGATCCGGGCGTCTATCATCGCGCCTCGGGCCAATGGACGGTGCTCTTCAGCGCCAGTTGGACGATGGCCCAGGGCGTGCTGGGCGGGCCGGGATTCCTGCCCGTGCCGTCCGATTATGACGGGGACGGTATTTCGGATCCTGCCGTCTTCGAGCAGGCCGGCGGCCGCTGGGTCGTGTTGCCGTCCACGACGCTCACGAGCCGGGGCTACGGCCTGCGCATCTACCCGTTCGCCGGGCTGGCCATGACCCCCTACCTGAAGCCGGCCCCGGGCGATTACACGGGCGACGGCAAGGCCGATCTGGCGCTGTATGACACCCACGCCGGCCGCTGGTATATCCGCACCACGGGCGGCTCGCTCGTCACGTGGGGATTCCCGCTCGGCTACCCGGGCTTCGAGCCGGTCTGGTGGTAACCCGGCCGGCCGACCCGCATCCGTCTGTCCGTAGAACGCGCCGCGGCCGGGCTATGGCGTTCCGTCCAGCGCCGCGAGGCAGCCGGGCTCTCCCGTGCGATAGACGTGGGTCCCGAACCGGGGCAGGTCCTCCGTCAGGAAGAACATGCCGCCGCCGCGCCAGCGGTGTCCGGCGGCCAGGAAATCGAGAATCCCCCGCCGCAGGCTGGTGTCGCGGGGCGCGGTGGCCGGGTCCACGTCCGCGCGGCCGAAGATGAACACCAGCCCGTCCTGCCCGGTCGAGGGCACGGGATACAGGTACAGCTCGCGCTGATACAGCACCAGGTTGGCCTCGGGCGGAAAGATGCCGTCAAGCTGCGTATTGAAGATCCAGGAATTGCACGTGATCGAGCCGGCCGGCCGGTCGGGGACATGGCGCGCGAAAAAGGAGGCCGCCCGCCGCATCGAGTCCGCGCAGGCCTCGAGGGTCATGCCGCCGCCCGGCGGAATGTGCATGTCCAGGGTCCAGTCGTCCTTTCGCAGCACGGGCCGCCACGCCGCGCGGGGCAGCGTCACCTCGCGGCGCAGGGCCATGCCCCGGGGCGAGACGTAGCACCCGCGGACGGCGTCCGGCTCCTCGCGCAGCGACGCGGTCCAGCCGCCAGGGTCGTCGGGCGCGGGCGCCGCGTGCACATAGCCCTCGCGGGTGAACCGGGTGCCGTCGGGGGCCAGGGCCGCCACGGCGCCCGTGCGCGCGTGGCGGAAGGCAACCACGCGCCCGTTGTAGGCGGCCGGCATGTACTCCATCCGTCCGATCCGGAACAGGCGCCCGGCCGTGTAGTGCCGCATCCAGTAGAGAAACTGGCGCGCCGCGCCCCATTGGCCGTTGTGGGTGACGCGGAACCGGGCAACGCTGTCGAGCCGGTCGCAGGTGGCGCGCGTCACGTCCGCCGGGATGCCCAGGCGCCGGTGCGTCGCCCGGATGCGCGGCGCGGCCGCCAAGAGGATCAGCAGGTAGAAGACCGGGGCATGCTCGCCGAGCGTCGGCTCGAAGGAGGGCCAGGCGCCGAAGCTCGAAAAATCGTCGTGCTCGTACAGCAGACGGTCGGCGTGCCGCGCCAGCAGCCGCAGCACGGGGTGGGCGGCAATGCGGCGTGCCGCCTCCTGCAGGACCGCCTCGGCCTCGGCCGGAAGGCCGCTTTTCCGCCGGTTGCGGGTCACCGCCGCCGGCATCAGAAACGCCGGCGTGCGCCCGTCATCGGACGCCAGGCTTTCCGTCCAGTGCCGCTCCAGCGCCGCCGGCTGGACGGGTTCGTTCAGGCAGGCAATGGCGTCGGAGGGTGTCATCGCCACCGCCGGATGGCCGCGCCGACCCGCTCGATCGCCTGCAGGTGTTTGTCGCGGTAGGCGGGGAGGGTCGGGAGCCAGGTAGTCTGCATGAAGCCCAGCACCCGCGTGGGGGACAGGTGCTTGCGGGCGAAGGCCACGGTTTGCTCGAAGTTGGCCGGCTTGGCGCAGAACCCGCCGGCGGGCACCTGCTCGTACCCGTGCCGGTCCAGCTCGAGGTAGGCCTTGACCGGCTTGAGTTTCAAGGCCGCGTTCATCTGGGCGCGCCCGTCGTCCATTACCTGCGGGTTGCTGCGCGTGAGGATCGTTTCCGGGTGCATGGTCTTGTAATACCACCAGTTGCTCTGCAGCACGGAGGTCGGCATGTGCTTGAGAAACTGGGCCGGGTGATACCACTGGTAATCCGACCAGACCCACGGGCGCGCGCCGCCCTTGCGCACGGCCTCGAATAGCAGGTTCAAGTCGTGCCAGTAGAGATCGAACTGGCGGATGACCGCCAGCCGGTTGTAAATCTGGTTCACGGCCGTCTCTTCGTCCATGCCGAGGTGGAACAGGCGCGGCCCGTCGAACAGGTCACACACCTCGGCGATCAGGTCGCGGCAGACCCGGTAATAGGGCTCGGTCGCGATCATGCGGGCGTAGGGGCCCAACCAGGCGTCGTGCGCGGTCGCGAAGTTGAGCTTCGGAATGAGCTCGATGCCCAGCGCCTTGGCCCGCGCGATTTCCTGCTTGAGCCGCGCCGGCGTCCAGGCGTTGCGCACCGCGATCTCCGGGTGGCTCCGGTAGCGGATGGCGTCGCCCAGATCGAGCACGACCATGTTCATGCCGACCGCCGCCATGCGCTCGAGCATCTCGCGCCAGAGGGCGTCGTCAAACCGCAAGGCCGGGTCGTACAGGCCCGGCCCCGGTTTCTTGAACGTCGAGGCCGGGCAATCGAACCACATGTTGAAGCTCAGGTGGAGAAGGTTCGCCCAGATCGGGCGGCGTCGCGCGGGCGTCATCGGCGGGTCCTTTCTCTTAGCGGCACCAGGCGGGCAGACGCCCGCCGGGCAGGGGCAGCTTGGTGTAATAGTCTTTCAGGGCGGCGGCCGTCGAGTCAATGAACCCGCGCGGGAAGGGAAACGCGCGCGCGTCGCCCAGGCGCCGGACAATCTCCAGGGCGAGGGCGCCGGTCGGCGCCAGCCCCTCGGGCCCGCACCACTCGAACCCATCGTGCGCGGTGTGGCCCAGCAGGTTGTAGTCGGCGCCGCCCGTGAGGTTGATGGATGGAATGGCGTGCCAGGAGAAGGGGATGCCGTCCGAGCCGTAGGCGCCGTCGGTCACCGGGTAGTCCAGGCCGTGCTCCCGGGCGAGCACGTCCACAAACGCCCGCAGCCCGTCCGGGCCGGTCACCACGGCGTTCTGGGTGTCTATGAGCCGGCCGATCCCGTCAATGTTGACGACCATCCGGATCTTGGCAAGCGCCCGCGCGTGGCGCCGCACGTATTCCCGGCTGCCGAACAGGCCCTGCTCCTCGCTGCCGAACCAGACGAACCGCAGCGCCCGGCGCGTGGGATGCTTGACAAAGTGCTTGAGCAGGCCGAGCAGGACGGCCGCGCCGCCCCCGTTGTCCTGGGCACCCGGGCTGTCCGGGACGCTGTCGTGGTGGGCGCAGATCAGGAGTTCCTCGTCGGAGTCGGTGCCCGGGACTTCGGCCAGCACGTTGACACTGTGCGCCTCGCGCTCGCCTTGGTCGAGGACGATCCGCGCGCGAGCGGCCCGGCGGCGCACCATCTCGACGCCCGCCTCGTAGGGCAGGCTCAGCATGGGGATTCGCCCGACGCGCCGCCGGACCAATTCCGGGATGCAGCGGGTGCGCAGGGGCCGCCCGTAATGGAATACATCGAGCAAGGCCGCCACGCCCGTGTTCCGGAACCGCTCGAGATGGGCCGGCGGGAAGAGGTTGTAGCCGTATACGGCCTTGCCGCGCAGCCCGCCCACGGACGCCGGGTGGCGGATGCCCAGGAACTCCAGGTCGGCAACGAGGCCACCCTTCGGCAGGCGGCCGCTCAGGCGCACGGGCCGGACGGCATAGCACTTGCGGTAGGGCTCGAGAATCTCAAGGCCGGCGGCCCCGCCGGTGTACGTGTGGATACGGAAGGATTCCCGGCGGCACGCGGCGCCAAGGCGTTGCGCCGCCGCCTCGATCAGCCGAACGGCTTTCGTTTCCGACGGCGTCCCGCCGATCCGCTCGAACGAGAAGGCGCTCAAGAACTCACTGGCATAGGCGGCGTCGAATGGCATGTTGTTCCCGGTTCCTTTCATCGCGGCGTTCCCCGGCCTCAGGGCTCGAAGTCCGTTGGGCTCGTGCCTCGCTCGAGTTGCATGGCGTCCACCCACATCGTGCCGATGTCGTCCGTGCGCACGCCCCAGAGCGGGTTGTCGCTCGCCTGGACCGGCACCGTGCCGGTCACGCAATAGCGCTGCCACTCGGTGGTCAGCGCCACGGGTTGCTGCGGGGTGTTGAACGCGAACCAGCCGGCCCGCATGCCGTCGCGATCCGCCTTCATGTAAACCGAGAAGACGTAGGGAGTCGGCGCCGGCTCGCGCGGGCGCACCTCGACCATGGTCCAGGTGCCGCCGTGGTGGCGGCTGATCATCTGCACGGCCACGCGGCCGTCCACCGGGCCGTTGGTGTCCAGGCCGTAGCGGGCGTCCGGGTCGCCGAGATAGTAATCCATCCCGAGGCCGGGCGTGTTGCAGATGAAGTAGTCGGGCCAGCCGGGGAAGCTCGTCTCCTCGAAGCTCGGGTTCGGGATCAGGTTCTTCTTCCCCTCGCGGCCGGATTGCGGTACGCCGGTTTCCGGCTCGGCCAGTTCGGGGTGCGGCGTCGTCCTGACCCGGATGCGCGTGGGGTCCGAGCCGCGATCCGGGAGAGGGGCGCCCAGGCGGTAGGCGCGGGTGCCCGCGGGCTCGATCCGCTCGCCGAACGCGCCGCCGTTCACGGCCAGCTCGCGGTCGTTAAACAGGGTGCGCACGGTTCCCTCCGCGCCGAGGCAAGCCAGCTCGAAGACCGCGTCCACGGGGTAGGGGCGGGCATTGGCGGCCAGCAGCACGAGGGTCCCATCTGGCGCCTGACGCAGCGCGGCGTGCACATCGGGAAACTGCGCCGCGTCGTTCAACTCGGGCCGGAATGGCACATCGTACGCGATTGCTTGCGGGACCTCGGGCGTCAGGCAGAGCGGTCCGAGCGTTGCCATCTGTTTTGACAGCGCCTTGAAGCCTTCGACCGAATGCCGCCCGAGCAGCGGATGCTTGAAATAGAATATGGCCTTGGCGCCGTAAATCAGGGCCAGGTAGGTCTGGCAGAACTGTTCCGGTACGGTCAGGGCGCGCTTCGAGCCGGCCACCCAGTACTCGGCCAGCGGCACGCTCCAGGTCACCTGCCGGCGCTCGGCGGCCCGGCGGTCGTTGAGCGCCATGATTTTGGCCACGAACTGGAGCGTGGCCCGGATGTCGGTGCGCCGGTTGCCCGGCACCCAGTAGGGGTCCGTGCCCAGGCAGTCGGTCCAGTCCACGTACTCGTCTCCGGCCGGGATGTACGAGGAAAACACGAGGAAGACGGGATGGTAGCCATCGCTCTCCTGAACCTGCCGGTACAGCTCGCGCCCGTGCACGTACTGGCGGAAATAGCTGCCGTCCGGCGGCTCGTCGTACAGCTGGTAGCCGATCAGGCGCGGCGAGTCCTGCATGAGCCGGATGGCCTCGCGGACGCGCGGCAGGTTCTCGCGGTAATACACGTCGAACACGCGCACCTTGTCCTCGGGGCTCAACTTCGAGAGCACGGGGTCGAACATCAGCGCCGTTCGCATCCGCGTGGCGTGGGACACGGCGCGGGCATGTCTCGCGGCGGCCGCGGCCTCCGGGCTGAGGAAGGATTCCAGCCCTTTCATCTCGACGGTTTTCATGACGCCCGCCAGCCAGGCGAGCACGTTGAGGTCGTGCGCCTCGGCCTGCTCCATGAACCGGGCGGTATCCCCGGGCGCCATCGTGCTGCACCATTGCAGTACGGAATTGAAGCCCATCTCGGACGCGTGCCGGAAGTGGCGCGCGTCGGCAATCTCGGTCGGCTTCCACATGTCCAGGATGATCCCGAACGGGAAATACGGCCGGCCGTCGCGGAGCAGGACGCGGTTCACCTGGTCCACCTTCCACTCGACGCCCGGTTTGGGCGCCCGCCGCACGAGGGCCAGCTCGTTCGAGTAGACCGGCTCGCCCGCCGCATCGAGGAACTCGACGGTCAGCGGCGTCCGGCCCGGCGGAATCGCCGCCAGCGGAAGGGGCACGACGGCGGCGGCTTCGGCCATGTTCGCGCCGGCCATGTCCGCGCCGGCCGCGCCGCGCACCCGCACACGCAACGACGTCGGCTCGGCCGGCGGCGGCTCGAGCCGGCAGACGACCCGGGCCGTCTCCTCGGTCGTGTAGTACGAGCGATCGAGGTAGGCCCAGCAGGCTGGCAGGTTGGTCGGCGTCAGGCTGGCGGTCATGAGGGTGTTCGAGGTCCCGGCATCCTGGAGCCGGACGAGAACGGTCCGCGCGCCGCGCCGCGAGACGGGAATGGGCACGGAAAGGGTTTGGGGCCGGCCGTGCGCGACGGTCAGTGTCTGGGTGACCGTGACGCCCCGGCCCGAGACGGGCTGGTCCTTGACGAGCAGGCGCACGCGCCGGTCGGCGGCGGGATCCGCGCCGAGGTCCGCGAGCAGGGTGTACCGTTCGCTGCCATCCACCCGCTCGTAGGGAAGTGCCCGCAGGCCGCCGAGGCCGAGGAACGGGATGGCTGGTCGGATGCCCGCCAGGCCGGAGAGGATCCCAAAGGCGGTGGGATCATGAAACGCCGACGCCGGCGCCCAGGCGCTCTGTTCCGAGCCGCAGTTGCGCGCGATATTCAGCCGCGCCGCGCCCGGCTCGCCGGCCGCGCTCAGCAGGTACAGCGGGATCGCGATTTCCGCCGTCCAGCCGGCGTCGTTCGTGCGGGTGGCGGTGCGCCACAGCGTGTTCCAGCCGCGGTCGCGCACGCTCTGCTCGACGCGCTGGTCGGCCCGCGTGTTGGCGGCGTTGAGCATGAAATGGAAATACACGCGCCCGGCTGTCCCGGGATCCAAAAAGATCTCGATCGAGTCGTCCAGGATCACCGGCCCGTCAGGCGTTCGCACGGTGCAGGGCGCCGGGCCCGCCGCGCCGGTCTCCGCGGTTACGCCCAGGTAGAGCCAGGCGTCGTCGCGCAGCAGCCGCACGCTGGTCGCCCGGGTCGCCGACTGGGTCGTGCCGGCCAGCAAGAAGCCGTCCAGCGCGGCGGCCTGCGTCCAGCAGGGCTCCTTGAGGGCGCCGTCCAGTGTAGCCAGCGGCCCGGCGTCCATGCGCGGCGGCTCGACGGAAGGCGCTGCCGCGCGCGCCGCGACGGCCAGCAATAGTCCAAGAAAACACGGCCGAGTCCAGCCCGGCAGAACGAGTTGGTACAATGCGGGCATGGATCCCATCCTCCCTCTCAATGCGGGCCATGAATGGCCGGTCATGATGCGATATTCCAGCGGTAATGACCAAGGCAAGCCGCCAAGGCACGTGGGGTGGGTTCACGCGCGTGAACACGGCCACCACGGGTGTCCCGGCGCCTGGGCGGAGTGGAACCGGCCATCAGCGAATCCGGATAATGGCGCCGGCCGGGAAGAACTCGTACGCCCCAATGTCCACCCGGTCGTTGACGATCCGCTTCGTGCCGTCCAAATCGACCGTATTGGTCATCCAGTTCAGCTTGAGCCCGGCGTCAATGCAGGGAGAATAGGGGCTGAGCTTGAAGTTTCCGCCCTCGATGTCCTTGAGCTTCGGGTCGCCGGTGATGTTCCCCGCGCCCCAGCTCGAGACGTCCGGCGCCGTGCACATATTGGAATACACCATGGTGGCCCCGCCCGCGAGGTTATGGTCCCAGTTACTGCCGCCGGCATCGGCCGTATTGAAATAACTGATTGTGTTATAGACATGGTTGGTGCGAGTTGCATTGCAGTATGCATAGAGGCCGCCCCCGCGCGTGTTCGCGTGGTTGCTTACGATCGTACAGCTTTCCACATAGGCCGCTTGTGGACCGCCATCCATTGCGACTCCGCCGCCGCCCCCGATCTGGCCGTTCGGCACGGTCCCCACGCCGCGGGCTGTGTTGTAGCGGATCAGGCAGTTGCGAAGGTATACGACGTTGGCTAGGCCGGCATAGACCCGCGCCCCGCCGCCTTCCCGGATGGCCAGGTTTCGCTCGATCAAACAGTTCAAGACCTGGCCGGCATTCTGTTCCACAAAGGCGCCGCCGCCGCCTCGCGCCGAGTTGTCCGCCAGCGTGCTGTTCTTGAGTATGCCGCCGCTCCGGAAAAAGACGGCTCCGCCAAACGAGCCGGTGTTCACGTTATTGACGATCACGCAGTTGGTCAGCAGTCCGCCTGCCCAAAATAGCACCCCCCCGCCGAGCGCCGCCGAGCTGAATACTTTAATCGTGTTGCCGATATCTATCACGTTGTTGCTGATCAGGCAGTCGAGAACAGTCCCCCCCGCATACAGGATGATGCCGCCGCCGCCCTGGTAGGTGGCATCGGTCGCCGGGGCTTTGGCCGTGTTGCCGCTAAGGGTTGAATTTCGGAGGGTGCCGGCAGTGTGAATGTACATGCCGCCGCCGTTTGTGGCCACGTTGCCGGTGATCAGACAGTTGCTGACTGTGCCCCCTCTGAGATACACGCCGCCGCCGCCTTGCTGATAGGACGTCCCCGGCCCCACCCAGAGCCCGTTGGAAAAGGTCAGCCCGGCGACCAGCGCGTTCACGTTGCTGACGAACAGGCAACGGTCGGCTGCGTTGCCGTTGATCACCGTGCCGAGCGGATCGAACGCCCCGTCCTTCCAACTCCGGAGCGTGACCCGGTTCGTGAGCACCAGTTGCGTGCTGAGCGTGTAGGTCCCGTTCGAGACCAGGATGGTGTCGTTGCTGACCGCCTTGCCGAGCGCGTTGCTGATGGTGAGCAGGGCCGTGACCCAGTTCGTGCCGTCCGCCGAATCCGAGCCGGAGGGCGCCACGTACCAGGTTCCCGCCGCCCCGCTCTGAGCGCCGGCCGCCAACCCCATCGTCACGAGAATGATCAGCCGCATTTTCCGCTTCATGGCGCCCTCCAAGCCTGCCGGTTGACAAACGGGCCACTCAGAAGTAATACCTACCGCATGATAGTATGGGGAGGGCGCGACACAAGTGAAATATTGTGCTTTTATGTGGAAGAAAGTGCCGTGCGCCCGGCTGGATTTTTCAATCCTCCGGCGACACAGGCCGTATGCCCAGGCCGGCCATCGGTCGCACGCGTGGCCGATCGAAAGAGCGTTCAAAGGGGAATGGGAATCAGCGTCTCCAATTCCGGGAGGTGCCGGGCGGCCGTCTCGAGCTCGTGCCGGCGCAGCATGCGGAAATAGGTGCGGAACACCTCCCAACTGCTTTCCTGGGAGACGGTGTTCTGCAAGGGCCATCCCCGGTCGATCTGGGCGTCGGTCTCGAATGTGTTAGTCCACGGGTTGAGGCCTTCGTGGAAAATGCGGCCCAACGTCCGCGCGCGCCGCGCCGGCCGCCAGCCCCATCGCCACGAGAATGATCAGCCGCATGTTCCGCTTCATGTCGTCCTCCAAGGTGTGACTGTCGAGCAGCGGGAATGACCAGGGAATGCCGCCGGGGTACGTGGGGCAGATTCACGCGCGGACCCGGCCACCACGGTTGCCCCGGCGCCTGGGCGGAGTGGAACCGGCCATCAGCGAATCCGGATAATGGCGCCGGCCGGGAAGAACTCGTACGCCCCCATGTCCACCCGGTCGTTGACGATCCGCTTCGTGCCGTCCAAATCGACCGTAGTGGTCATCCAGTTCAGCGTGAGGCCGGCGTCAATGCAGGGAGAATAGGGGGAGAGCTTGAAGTTCCCCCCCTCGATGTCCTTGAGCTTCGGGTCCGAGTCAATGTTCCCCTCTCCAAAGGCCGCCACGCTCGGCGCAAAGCAGTTGTTCGAGTAGATGACCGTGCCGCCCGAGGCGATATAGTGGTTCCAGTTGCTCCCGGTCGTTCCCGTATTAAAATAGCAGATCGTGTTGAAGACCATGCACGTCTTGGCGGTGTAGGCCCAATAGACATGCAGGCCGCCGCCATACGTCGCCGCGGTATTGCTCACGATCGTGCAACTGTCAATGGTGCTGGGCGCGGCTCCTCCTTCGTAGGCCACGCCGCCGCCGCCGCTGACGGTTCCGATCGCCGGATTTCCGATGCACTGGGCGGTGTTGTGGCGGATCAGGCAGTTGCGGAGTACCGCACTGTTGAGGGTTCCGGAACCCACCATGCGCACGCCACCGCCACAGCGCCGGGCCCAGTTCTGCTCAATCACGCACCAGGACACGTTGCCGGCATTGGCCTCTAAGTTGGCTCCGCCGCCATCGCGCGACGAATTATTGGCCAACGTGCTGTCTTTGAGCGTCCCGCCGGAGCGGAAATAGGCGCCGCCGCCGGCTCCGTTGGTGCTGGCGTTGTTCACAATGGTGCAACCGGACGCCGTGCCGCCAGAGACAAACAGGATGCCGCCCCCAACGCCAAAGGTGGGAAAACCCGAGGCATCTTTCCCGCCGATCTCGGCATAGTTGTTGCTGACCACGCAATTCTTCACGGCCCCGCCACTATACAGAGACACGCCGCCCCCGCCCTGATAACTTACGTTTGTTGCCG
>CAZUYI010000021.1:0-15914 GCA_964624095.1 uncultured Verrucomicrobiota bacterium
GCGCAGGCGGCCTCGAGGTACTCGAGCAGCGCCTGGCCGTCGCGGAAGCGGACCATCTCGTTGGACACGCCGGCCTCGCGGAGGTGCTCCTGGATCAGCTCGGCGTGTCCGTCATCGTCTTCCGCGATCAGGATCGTGACGTTGTACAAGGGTTGGGTCATGAGGGGGCCTCCTCGTCCGCGGGCAGGACCAGGCAAAACCGGCTGCCGTGCGGCTTGTTGGCTTCCAGCCAGACGGATCCGCCGTGCCGGTGCACAATGCGGCGCACGGCGGCCAGGCCGACTCCGTCGCCCGTCACATCGCCCTGGGGGTTAACCCGGTAAAAGAGCTGCCAGATTCTGGCGCAGGCATCGGGGGCGACTCCGAGCCCATTATCCGCCACGCAGTACAGGACGCGCCCGGCCTCGCGCCAGCCCTGCACCACGATGCGCGGCGGCCGGTCGGCGGCCCGGTACTTGAGGGCGTTGTCGAGCAGGTTCGAAAACACCTGCCCGAGGAGCGACGGGTCGCCGCGGCAGGCCGGCAACGGCTCGACGGTCACCTCCGCCCCCGCGGCGCGCACCTGGAAGGCAATGGCCTCCAGGAGGGTCTTGAGCAGCGCATCCATGTCCACCGGCTGCTTCGCAAGCGGCTCGTGCCCGAGCCGCGACAGGCGCACCAGGCCACCGATCAGTCCGTTCATTTTCGTCACACCGGCGAGGATGAAATGCAGGGCGCGCGTCAATTTCTCCTCGGATGCCGCCGCCGCCCGGCGCCGCTCGTCCGGCAGGGCTGCGTCGGCCACGGTCTGCTTCAGCTCGGCGCAGGCCCGCTCGAGGATCCGGCTGAACCCCTGGATGTTGACCAGCGGCGACCGCAGGTCATGCGAGGCGATGTGGATGAGGCGCTCGAGATCCTGGTTGGCACGGCGCAGTTCCTGGGTCAGGCGCATTTGCGCCTCCTCCGCCGTCCGGCGGGCGGTGATGTCCTGGGCAAACCCGATCACGCCCGTAATGCGCCCGGCCGCATCGCGGTAGGGCACCTTGACGGTCTGGACCCAGATGGGGCCCGCCACCGTCTGGAGCCGCTCGATCACCCCGGCCTTGAGCTGGCCGCTGGCGATGACCTCGCGGTCGTCGGCCCAGTAGCCGGCCGCCTGGCCGGGAAACAGCTCCAGGCACGACTTGCCCTCGATGGCCGCGCGCGGCAAGCCGCAGGCAGCGGCAAACGCCTCGTTGACGCGCAGCATCCGGTTTTCGGTGTCCTTGTAGAAGATCATGGCCGGATTGGAATGGAAAATGACGCGCAACTCCTCGTGCTCGAGGCGCAGGGCCGCCTGGAGCCGGCGCTGGACGGATACGTCGCGGAACACGAGCACGACGCCCGTCACGTATCCCTGCGCGTCGCGGATCGGCGCGGCGCTGTCGGCGATGCTGCGCTCCATGCCGTCGCGCGCGAGCAGGGCGGCGTGGTTGGTCAGGGCGACCACCTGGCCGGAGGCCAGCACGCCGGCCACGGGGTCCGGGGCCGGCTGGCGGGTCTCCTCGTCAAGGATGCGGAACACCTCGCCCAGCGGGCGATCCCGCGCCTCGGCTTCCGGCCAGCCCGTGAGCTGGGCGGCAGCCTGGTTCATGAACCGGATGCGGCAGCGGGTATCGGTGGCGATGACGCCGTCGCTGATGCTCTGGAGGGTAATGGCCAGGCGCTCGGTTTCCTCGGCCAGCGCCGCTTCGGCGCGCTTGAGCGCGGTAATATCCTTGAGCAGGGCTTCGATCACGCGCGCGCCGGTATCCGGATCGGTGACCAGGACGGCGTTGTAGATGACCCAGCGGTCTTCGCCCTTGAGCGTCTGAAAATGATAGGGAAAATCGTGGAGCTCGCCGCGCTCGAGGAGCCGGGCCCGGGTGGAGTGTGCGGGCTCGACCTCGCGCAGGCACTCCTGGAGCCGGCGCCCGACGAGCGACTCGGGCGCGCCCTCGAGGTCCAGAATGCGGAGCAAGCCCCGGTTGGCGAGCAGGATGCGATCGTCATCGAGTGCGGACCGGCATACGCCATCGCCGGTAAACGCCATCAGCCGTTGAATCAACGGGTTCATGACTGCTCGATCCGGCTTCACGGCCGGCCGCCGCGGGCTTGCGGAGCAAGCTGTCCGGCCGATAGACCGCAAGGTTGGCCGTCATGATACCGGCGCACAGCCGAATCGTCAAGTGGGTTTCTCGGGCGCCGGCGCGGGCGGGGTGTTGAGCTGCTCGAGGAGCCGGTAGAGCGCCTGGGTGCCGAGCCGGCCGGACCCGCCGGCTTTGACCGCCTCGTAGAGCTGGCGCGCGAGGGTCAGGCCCGGCAGGATCAGGTGCAGCCGCGCGGCCTCGTCGAGCGCGATGCCGAGGTCCTTGACGAAGTGCTCGACATAAAAACCCGGCTGGTAGTCGCCGCGCAGCAGGCGCGGGTACAGGTTCGCCAGGCTCCACGAGGCCGCCGCCCCGCCGCCGACGGCGGCCAGCACCGAGGCGGGGTCCAGCCCCGCCGCGCGGGCATACAGCAAGCCCTCGCAGACTCCCATCATCGTGCCGGCGATCAGGATCTGGTTCACCATCTTGGCGTGCTGGCCGCTCCCGGCCGGGCCCTGGTACACGACGGTTTTGCCCAGGCAGGCCAGGAGCGGGCGGGCGCGCTCGAAGGCGGCCGGCGTGCCGCCCGCCATGATCGCCAGCCGCGCCTCGCGCGCGCCGACGTCGCCGCCGGAGACCGGCGCATCGAGCGCATCAATCCGGCGCGCGGCGGCGGCGTCCGCGATGCGCACCGCCAGGCTCGGGCGGCTGGTGGTAAAATCCACCAGCAGCCCGCCCGAGGGCAGGGCGGCCAGCAGGCCGTCCGGGCCCAGCACGACGGCTTCCACGTCTTCCGGGAAGCCCACCATGACGGCGGCCGCCTCGGCGCCCTCAGCCGCCGCGCGCGGGGTGTCGGCCCAGCGGGCGCCGCGCGCCAGCAGCGGCTCGGCCTTGGCCCGCGTGCGCGTGCTGACGGTCAGCGCATGGCCGGCGTCCAGCAGGTGCCCGGCCATGGGAGCGCCCATGACGCCCGTCCCGATCCAGGCGATCTTCATGTCGTTCTCCACGTGGGGGGGAGTCGGGTCACCCCGCGTCCAGCAGGTCCCACACGAGCGGCTTCCGCGCGGAAATGAAACGCCCGGCGTAGTTGGACAGCAGCACCACCACCCGCCGCTCGTCAAGCCGGCAGGCGACCATGTTGGCGAACCCGGCGTCGGTGCCCGTGTGAAAGATGGCCTGTGGATCCTGCCCGTCGCGCAGCCGCCAGCCCAGCCCGTACCGGACGCCCGGCTCGACCGGGATGCGGGGCGTGAGCATCGCGCGCCGGGTTTCCGCCTTGACGAGTCGGTCGTCGAGGAAGGCCAGGGCAAACGCGCCGAGGTCCGGCGCGCTCACGCAGGCGCCGCCGTCGCCTACGGTCAGCCCGCCGGAATGCTGGATGGCCCAGCGGGGATCGTCCGGCGCGCGGCCATAGCCGTCGGCGCGGTGGGGCACCACGAAGCGCGGCAGGCCGAACACCTGGAAGTCGCGCATGCCGGCGGCCGGCGCGATCTGCTCGCGGACAAAGGCGTCGAACGGCCGGCTGGCGAGGCGCTCGACGAGCAGGGTAAGCAGCAGGTACCCGAAATTCGAGTACCGGAACACGCCGGGATTCGAGACCTGCACGCGGTCCGGCGCCGCGCGGAGCGCCTCGAGGATATCCGCATTGCACGTGGGCCGCTTGCGGGCATGCACCTCGGCCACGAGCGAGTCGTCCAGGCCCGAGCCGTGAGCCAGCAGGTCGGCGATGACCAGGCGTGCGGCGGGCGGGCGCAGGTCCGGCCAGAACTCGCCCAGGGTCCGCGCCCAGTCGAGCCGGCCCTGCTCGTGCAGCCGGGCGATCGAGACGGCGACGAACAGCTTGGTGACGGACGCCAGGTTGAAGGCCGTGTCGGGCCCGATCGGCACCTGGTGCTCGACGCTGGCCATGCCGGCATAGCGTTCCAGGCGCGGGACGCCGCCCAGCGTCACGCGCAGGGCGTAGCCGGGTCCGGCGGGGTCCAGGCCGGACAGGTGCCGGTCCGCCACGGTGCGCAAGGTGGTCTCTGTGGGTGTCATGTTACTCCTTTTTCCCGCGGCAACCGGCGGGCACGCGCAGGCGCCAGCGCCCGCCGGGCGCGATGATGACGTCCCGGGCAATGACGCCGCCCGCCGGGTCGGGCTCGAGCGCGCGGGCCTGGCCTTCGAGCAGTTCCGGCGTGCCGGCCGGCGCCCGCTCCCCGGGCGCCCGCAGCGCGAGCGTCGGGATGGACGACGGCGCCTCGAGCAGGTTGTGCAGCGTCCAGGTCCAGGCCTCGCCGTCGCGCCGCAGGGCCACCTGCCCGCAGAACAGCGCGCCGAAGAGCGGCAGGGCCACCGGCGCGACGGGCGGGGCAAAGGCCAGGCGCTTCGCCCACAGGTCAATCTCCGCGCCCAGCAGCACGAAGAGCAGGTCCCAGAGGATCAGGCAATCGGAATAGTGGAGCCCGTAGAACCAGTCGCCGGTGACGCCGTTGAAGAGCAGTTGCCCCGACCAGGGCGTCTGGTGCCGCCGCACGATGACCTCGGCCATGCGCTCGGCGAGCGCCAGGCCGCGGTCCGCCCTCCCGTGCTGGATCAGCGCCGCGCACAGCGGGGTAACGGTCACGGGCGAAAAGCTGCTGGCCTGCGTGGCCCCGATCTCGCGCTTGGAATGCGAGCAGTCGGCGGGCGTGCCGTCCGGGTTGCTGCCGCTGCGGGCCACGTACGGGCTGGCTTCGACGTTCAGGTGCCAGAGCGACTCGAGGCTCTGCCGGATGCGCTCGGGCGGGTGCACGAGGCCGAGCCCGAGATAGAGGGCCGGCACGCTGCCGTACGTGAACTGGTCAATGAAGCAGATCGGAGAACTCTCGCCGGTGTCCGGGCGCCGGGACAGGTTGTAGTACTGCCCGTTCCAGAGCTGCCGCTCGACGACGTCCGCGGCCCGGCGCCGGGCCGCGACGCACGTCTCGGCGAACGCCGTGTCGCCGGCGTGCTGGGCGGCGCGTTCGCCCGCCGCGAGCGCCGCCATCCACATGTCGGCGATGTAGGCGGCGGTGCCGAACATCGGGAAATTGTCCCAGCCCTGATTGATCCCGCGCGCGTCGGGCACGCCGTCGCCATCGGAATCGAGGGCGGTCAGGCCCCACTGCAGGGTCTTTTTGAGGACGGGATACAGCTCGGCGAAGAAGCGCGGATCGCCGTCCCAGAGCATCTGGCAGTAGAGCGCCAGCGGGAAGACGGAGGCGTCGCCGGGATTGAAGACCCGATACATGGGATGCCGGACACTCGAGTGGCCGAGCATCGAGGGGATTTCGCCGCTCTCGAGCTGGCCGGCGGCAATCCGGCGCAGCGCGCAGGCATGCAGCTCCGGGAACAGCGCCGTCAGCACCGGGGCCATGTAGCGCTCGAGGATCGTCGTGTGCAGGAGCGGGCAATCAATGGATTCGTACAGGCAGAACTGGCCGTCGGCCAGCCACCACGAAATGCGCGGCAGCAGGTAGAGGACTTCCGGCATCAGGGCCCGCAGGGCCGGCGGCAGGGTGGCCTCCTCGAACGGGCGGCGCCATGCCGCGCTGCGCGCCCGCAGCGCGGCGCGCCGCGGCACGGCCCAGTCGGCCACGGCGCGGGTTCCCCCGGGAAACCGCGCGGCGTAGCGGTGCCCGAGAAACAGGGGCGTGTGGGTCGGCATCCGGTCGTAATGGTGGGGAAAGAACCAGGCCAGCGCGAACCGGATTTCGCGCGTTTCGCCCGGGGCGAGCACGGTCTCGCCGGCCACGGCGCCCGCCGGCTGGTGAAAGGAATGCGCGCCCAGCCCGTCGTCGTAGCCGCTCTCCGGCGGGAGCGCGCCGGTCTCGAGGAAGCCGCGCCAGCCGGCCGCGCCGCGGTCGTCCACGGGATGATAGCCCGGCCCGATGAACCGGTAGGTCTCCGTGGGCCACCAGTCGGCCACGGCCTGGTACCGGACGCCGTCGGCCGGCACGGCGGCCAGCAGGTATTCCGAGCCCGCCGCGGGGGCGTACCGCGTGTCCATGAGCACCGCCGGCAGCCCGCCGATCCGGCAGAGCGTGTTCCGGTTGCCTTCCGCAGGCCAGGCCCGGAGCCGCGCGCCTTCGGCGGCAATGTGGTTGACCCACGACAGCGCCGCGGTCACGGTCAGCGGCTCAGGGCCCGGATTCTTCGCGGTGAACGTAAAGAAGATCAGGGGCACGGAACTGGACTCGGCGTCGCGGGGCACGAACGGGCTGAAGGCCTCGAGGCGCAGCTCGCAGGGCAGCGCCGGATCGCGGTAGGCGAGCGTCACGAACGGGAAATGCCCGGTGTACTCGAGGGCGGCGACCGCCGGGAGCCCGCCGGGCGCGCGCAACTGCAGCACGCGCCCCGCCGCGCGGCCGGAGGCCGACCGCACGTGCACGGCGCAGAACGTGGCGTGAGGCGTCGGGGCGACGAACCCGGTCCAGTCGTTCTGCAGGCGGATATTCTGGAAGGCGCCGTCGCGCCCGAGTTCGAGCGTCGAGGTGCCCAGTCCCCCGAGCGCCACGCCGAGATCGGTCTGGTGCAGTTTCGGGTCGCGCTCGCGGTAGACGCCGGGGTAGGTGATGAGATCGCTCATGGGTCGAGTGCCTTTCCTGGGCGGCGCCGCGCCGCGTGGTGATTACAGTTTTTTCTGGATGGCGTCCAGGTCGTGGAAGACGGCGGGTGCGTCCCATTCGGGGATGCGTTCGACCGTCCCGGCCAGGACCTCGTCCAGGCGCAGGGCCAGCTCCTCGAACCGGGCGGCCTGGCCGGCCATCCGCGTCTGGACGATCTCCATGCCGGAGGGCTTGTATTGCCGGAGCCACATGCGCCGGAAGGTCCGGCGCACGGCATCGAGCGAACGGCGCAGCGCGGGCAACTCCCGGCGCGCCGCGCGCAATGCGGGCTTCGCGCCGCACCGGTACGCGGAGCGGGCCCGCAGGAAGAAGCCCGCCTTGCGCCCCAGGAACTCGGCCAGGTGCCGCACGTAGTCCATGTCGCCGGCGACGGTCTGGCCGCGCCAGCGCGCCAGGCGCGCCGCCTGCCGCCGGTACTGGCGCTCGATGCGGCGCAGCACGGCGGGCTCGAGCGCGCGCAGCAGCAGGGACTGCAGCGGGTCATCCTTGAACAGGGCGGCGGCGCCGACGCCGTGCGGGCCCGCCCACCAGATGTCGAGCGCGCCGGACACCGACGCTTCATACTCGGCTCCGAACACCGCGTGGTAGCGGCGTTCGAGCCGGCGCGCCGAGGGTGTCTCGATAAACGCGAGCTCGGCGGAGTAGGCCAGGCCCGCCCAGGCGGAGTCCAAGTCCACGCCTTCCGCCCCGGTCCAGAGTGTCATGAGCAGGTCCCGCACGCCGAACGCGCGGCAGGCCTTGAGGCACGCCGCCACGCGCGGGGCGGTCATGGACTCCTGGTCGTGCCAGAACCGGCCCCAGGCGTGGCAGCCGGACGCCATGATCGGCTCGCGGCCCAGGGCCCGGTGCTTGGCCAGGCAGTGGAGATACACTTCAGGCGTGCGCGGGGAATAGTGCCAGCAGACCAAATCGAGGGCCGGCGGCAGCCGGGCGTTCAGCGCGGCGGGATCGGACACGGGCGGGTCGTTGCGGTAGGCGACCGACAGCGGCCGCTCCGGCGTGTTCACCCAGAAGACCATGTCCGACCAGATCATGGGCCTCAAGCCGTATTTCTCGCACAGGGCGGCGACCTTCGCCAGGTGGTCGAAGAACAGCCTGTCGGGCGGCTCGGCGCGGCCGCGGACGAAATCGGTGGCCTCGTCCATGCCCAGGTGGATGCGGCGGCTGCGGAAGACGCGCGCCCAGTGCGCCAGCATCTTGTCAATGAGGGCGTAGGTCTCCGGCGCGCCGACCCGCAGCGCGTGGGGGGATTGCCGGATACCGGCGTAGGCCGGCCATTTCAAGGCGTGGTTCAGGTGGCCGAGCGTCTGGATGCAGGCCACCAGCTCGATGCCCAGGTCGGCGGCGCAGGCATCCATGTCGCGCAGCTCGGCCTCCGTGTAGGCGCCGCGCAGGTAGCCGAAGAACGGTTCGCCGGGCAGGGTATATACGTCCTCGGTATAGAGCATGGCCTGGTTGTAGCCGAGCAGCGCGGCCCGCCGCAGCCACCGCGTGAAGTGGGCGGGGGTCACCACGGAGTACCGTGAGCAATCGAGCATGAAGCCCAGGGTGCGGAGCGGGGTCCGTTCCTCGTACGGCCTCTTCCCGCGCGCCGCGCCGCCCCACAGGCTGCCGAGCGCGCGGGCAGCCAGGGCGGGCGCCGCGTACTGAATGAGCACGTCGCGCGGTCCGGCGCTCACCCGGAAGGCGCCGGGCTCCGACAGGGGCTCGAATCGCGCCTGGAGGCCGCGCCCGCGGGCGCGGCCTTCCCGCACGGGGTATTCAGGGGCCAGGGCGCGCAACAGCGCCACGATCTCGGCGGGCGTATCGGCCGTCCGGAAGTACACCGCGGTCCTTGCCATTCGTCCGGTCCTCTCATTCCGGCCCGGCGGCTCAGGCGTCCTTGACCGCCTGGCGCACGACCCGGTCGGCCTTGAAAAACCGCATCCAGGCCCCTTGCGAGCAGAGCCGACGCAGGACGGCCAGCGGGACGAGCGTGTAGAGCACGCCCAGGATCAGCAGGGTCGCGGCCAGAACCCATCCGGCGCCAAAGGCCAGGAAGAGCAGCAGGAACAGGCCCGCGTGCAGGATCACGAACCCCGCCGCCAGCAGGCCTAATCCCCCGAGCGCGGCCACGCCCACCAGAAAGGCCCGGCGGGCGTGGCGCACGCCCTTGACGTAACAGATGGCCCCCTCGATCCGGGCCAAGTCCAGCGAGGACCGGCGATACCGATTCAGGAGCCAGACCGGCCCGACCGCGAGCAGCGCGCGAAGGAGCCGATTCATTATTTGTTCCGCCCCATCACGTAGCCGATCAGCAGCGCCACTACCGCCACGCCGCCGATGGCGGGCCACGGGTGTGCATGCACCTGCGTGTCCATCTCGGAGGCCAGTTGCTTGGCCTTCTCGGTCCCCACGGCGCGAGCCTGCTGGGCCGCTTCCAAGGCGCGCTTGCGGGCGGCTGCCAGGGTGTCGGAAACCGTGTGCTGTGCGTCGCCCAGCGCCTCCTTCAGGTGCGCGTACTTGTCGTGCGCTAGGGTGCGCAGTTCGTCCTTCTTCTCCCGGGCCGCCGTCTCGAGCAGTTTCAGCGCCTCGGCGATTTTCTCGTTGCTGGTCGCGGTTGCATCCATGGTGCCGCTCCTGTCCAAGCCGCCCGTGCACGCCGGCCCATCCTGCCCGACCGGGGGGAGCGCCGCGCGGGACCGCTCGGCCGCTCTCGGTGTAACCGGATGGGCAGACGTCCGCCCCCCCCGCCATACCGTTCATTCTACCGGAGCGACCCCGCCCAAGGCAAGCGCCATGTTGCGGCGCCGTCGGCCGCTGGTCAGTCCGGCACGCCGGGCGCGCGGCCGGCGGCCAGCAGGACGTCCACGGCGGCCATTACGTCCGCCGGCGTCCGCATGGATTCCAGCCCGCGCCGCACCTCGGTGGCGCGGTCGTACCCGCGCGCATAGCCGGACAGGTGCGCCCGGAAATGCAGCACGCCGGCCTGCTCCGGGTTGCGCGTGGCCCGGCGCCCCTTGTCGGCCGGGTCGCCCGCCTTGTGGCAGATGAGGCGCGCCAGGTGCTCTTCGATCAGCGCGCGGCGCTCGGCGGGGGTGGGGGGCGTATAGGCGCGGCCCTGGCCCAGCGCCCAGGCTTCCTCGAAAATCCAGGGATTGCCGATGGCGGCTTTGCCGATCATCACGCCGTCCACCCCCGTCTCGGAGGCCAGGCGGAAGACGTCGGATGCCGTGCGCACGCCGCCGTTGCCGATGATCGGGATGCGGCGCCGCGCCTTGACCTCCGCCAGCAGGTCCCAGCGCACGGGGCCCGTATGCCGGTCGGAAGCGAACCGGGCGTGAATGGCGAGCGCCCGGGCGCCGCTTTCCTCGGCGGCGCAGGCCACCTCCTCGATGGTCGGCGTGCCGGGCGCGGGACCCAGCCGGGTTTTGACGGTGATCGGCAGCGTCACCGCCTGCGTGAGCGCGCGGACGATCCGGGCGATCTGCCCGGGGTTCTTCATCAACGCCGCCCCGGCGCCCTTAGCCACGATCTTGGGCACCGGACAGCCGCAGTTCAGGTCCACGGCCTGGAACCGGCCGGTCTGCTCGATGTGCACGGCCGCCTCCGCTATCCGGCCGGGATCCGCGCCATACAGGTGCGCGGCCACCGGCTGCTCGCCGGGCGCCGTCTCGAGGATGTACAGGGACAGGCGCGAGCCGCGCGCAATGCCCTCGGCGCTGGTCACCTCGGTAAACCCCATGCCGCAGCGGCACCGGCGGGCCAGGAGCCGCATCACGGCGTCGCTGTAGCCCGCCATGGGCGCCAGCATCACGGGCCACTCGATCCGCAGCGGGCCGATGAACAGCGGGCCGATCACAGCAGCCCCTCCCGCTTCAGCCAGGCCGCCACGGGCTCCGCGGGCAGGCCCATGATGTTGGTGCGCGAGCCGGCGGTCGCCTCGATCAGCGCCTCGCCGCCTTCGTCTATGTCATAGGCGCCGGCCCGGTCCAGCGGCCGGACCCGCTCGAGGTAGTCCCGGATGGTGGCGTCGTTCAGCACGCGGAACCGGACCCGGGATTCCGCCAGCACCAGCTCGGGCCCGGAGTCCGGCCGGGCCAGGGCCACCGCCGTGTACACCGTGTGCGTGACGCCCGAAAACATCCGCAGCATCGAGGCGGCTTCCTCCACCGTGCGCGCCTTGCCGATGCAGCGCCCGCGAAACTCGATCAGCGTGTCCGCGGCCAGGCTGTAGCGCCCGGCATACCGCGCGCGGCACCAGGCGCTCTTGCCGGCCGCGTTCTCGCGCGCCGCGCGGCGGGCGTCCCCGGCATAACAGATTTCCGGCACCGCCGGCACCACGACCTCGAACCGCACGCCGAGCGCGGCCAGAATCTTCCGGCGCCGCGGCGAGCCGGACGCCAGCAGCAGCGGACACTCCGCTGTTCCTGAAGATGGGACCTGCTCCGGCATGGCGTTGTCCGTTGCGGGATCCGCGCTCCCACGGGGCGCTGTAAACGGCCGGGCAGCCCGCCCCCCAGGGCATTGCGCGGTCTGCGTCCGGCGAGCCGCAGCGTCGCACGTTCCGGCACGCCTGTCAATACCTTTCCATCGTGCGCATTGATTGTATCGTGTTGCCGATAAATAGGATATGGTTGGAGCCGGGCCGGGTTCCATGGGCGGACGCCCGCGTGATGGGCCGGGATCATGCCGCTCATCGTAGCATTCGCCGGGGGTGAGGGTTGCCGGAAACCGCGGCCTTGTGCCGCGGGACACAAACCGGTTTGGCGCCTGCCGGACACGCGAACGGCAGCCGCCGCGCGATGGAGGTCCTTGCGTTGCGCGCCGCTTTGTATTGACACGGCACGTCGCATGGACTAGCGTACGCCCGGTTTTGTACGCGGTTCTTTTCTTTTCATTCGCGTGTTGCGCAGTGAATCACACGGAAACCCGTGAAAATCGGGTACGGGCGCGCCGCTGTAACCGGCTACGAAATCCGGTCATCCATTCCGACGCTAGTCGGGAGAAGGACGGAACGTAGGCTTGATGCCGGGAGTCAGAAGACGGGATTCACTGCCGCCGGAGCCCCTCCGCGGTTGAGGGCAGAGGCCTGCTGGATACGGATACTGGAAGCCTTCATGCCCGCCGCGGCGCGGGGATGGAGGTTTTTTTGTTTCTGTTTCACAAGCGATTGGATGCAGCCGGGCGGACGGACAGCCCTGGCCGCCGGCTGACTTGGGGCTGGGTCGCGCTGAGCGCGGCCGCCGCCGGCTTGCTGGCGGCGATGTTCCTGGTCGCGGACCGGCCGGCGAGTCGGCCGGAGCCGGCCGACTTTGGGACCGGGCGCGGCGGGCAGAGCCTTGCCCCTGCGGGCGGGACCGGGCGTGCGTCGGACGACGCGCCGGGCCCGGACGTGTCGGATCCGCCTGCACCCGTTCCCACCGGCCAGGCGCCGGGAAGGAAAGGGTCCGCCGCGGAACGCGCCGGCATGCCGGAACCGGCCAGGATGACCGTCCTCGCCCGAACCGACGCGGCGGAAGCCGGCACGGACGAAAGCGGGGAACAGGCGATCCGCCGGCGGTTTGGCGTTGTGCGCCGGGATGGCACGTGGATTCCGGTGACCGGCGAGGGCACTAACCGGGTCTATATCACGACCGGATTCCTCCCGCCGGGCCGCGTCGGCATCGCGTACGAGGCGCAGGTCGAAGCGGTCAGCGGCCAACAGCCGTACCGGTGGGCCGTGATTGGCGGGGCGCTCCCTCCGGCATGGATGCTTAATGGCACGTCCGGCATCGTGCGGGGCCTTTCAACCGACCCTGTTTCAGCGCCCCTCTTCCTGGAAGTCACCGATGCTCGCGGCGCGAAGGATGTGGCGGGCTATGTGTTGACAGTGCTGCCGACGCAGGACCTGGCCATCGTGACGGCGTCGCTGCCGGCCGCCATGCCCGGGGCCGAGTATGCCGTGCAGATTCAGGCGGCCGGCGGGGTTCCGCCCTACCGCTGGAACCTGGAGGGCGGCGCGGCCCTCGGCGGCTTGCTGGAATTGGATCCGCTCAGCGGGTGGCTCCAAGGCGTCATCGCGGATTCCGCGCCCACGGGGGACGTGCCGTTGTGCGTGACCGTGACCGATGCCCAGGTGCAGGTCTCGAAGACGCTCGTATTACGCCGCGGCGCCCGGCTTGCCATTGTGGATGTGCCCAGCGACCCCGTGTATGCGGGCGAATCGTTCCAGTTTGAGTTTCGAGCCGCCGGCGGCCTGGAACCTGTTGTCTGGGGCCTGGCCGGAAACCTGCCGCCGGGGTTGACGTTCACGGCCGCTGGCCGCTGGATGGGGAGCCCGTCGGCCGCCGGCTCGTATGCCGTGTCCGTCTGGGCGCAGGACGCCGACGGCTGGACGGCGGCCGAACCGTTCGTGCTCGAGGTGCTGCCCGAACGGCCCGCGGCGGTTTCGGACTTCGAGGCGCTGGCCAGCCGATCCCGGGTGGCGTTGCGTTGGACGCTCCCGCCGGAGCGCCCGGATCTCGCCGTGCGTATCGAGCGCGGCGACGGCGTCACGGTGTATGCCGGGCCGGCTTCGTCGTGCCTGGACGGACCGCTGGCCGCCGGCCGCTATGCCTACACCGCGTTCCTCGTGGCGGGCGGGGTGCCGGTGACCTCGGCGCCGCCGCCCTCGCTCAGCCTGAGCGTGCCGCCGGACGGGGATCCGTTCGCCGACCGCATCGCCGCCGTGCGCGTGCTGCATACGAACGCCTTCGGCGCCGACCGGCTGCCGGCGGTCGTCCTCGGACCGCCCTCGGGGACAGGGCTCGCGAGCGGCTCGCGGGATGTCCTCTCGCTCGGCGCCGCGTCCAACGACGACGCTGGCGCCACCGCGCCCTACGGCGGAATGATCGTCCTGGAGTTCACGAACAATGCCGCCTGGAATGGCCCGGGCGCCGATTTTACCGTGTTCGAAAACGTCTTCTACCTGTATAACGACGCCGGCGAGCCCGATCCCGATACCCGCTTCATGGAACCCGCCGTGGTGTCGGTCAGCCAGGACGGCCTGACCTGGCGCGCGTTCCCCACCGATTTTTCGCCGCGGTATCAGCCGGGCGGCGCGTCGCTCAACCTGCGGCATCCGTATTGCTATCGCGCGGGCTTTGCCGGCATCAACCCCGTCCTGAGTTGCGGGAACTACCCGGACCCGACCGCTCCGGAGGTGTCCGGCGGGGACAGTTTCGACCTGGCCGACGTCGGCCTGGAGTGGATTCGCTACGTGGCGCTGCAGTCCACCGGCCACCGCTGGCTCCGAGACGCCCAGGGCGATCTCATCCATCACATCGAGGATACGGGGGCGGCGAGCCGGTCCAGTCCGACGGCGGGCTTCGATCTCGATGCCGTGACCGCCATCTGGTTTCACAAGGTGTCCGCGGCCGGCGACGCGGCGGCGAACGCCCGCGCCGAATGCTTGCCGAGCGGGCCATACTGAAAAGGGGATCCCATGAACAACTTGATGAGATGGGCGGTCCGTGCGGGCGTGGCGGCGCTGATCCCGGCGGCGGGCGCCGCGCCCGAGGCCGGCGCCGGCTACACGGTGGAAACGATCTATGCCAATCCCCATGCGAACGAGACTCTGGCCTCGTTTGACTGGGACGCGGAGGGTGTCTTGTATTATACCACCCGCCGGCCGGATTGGGCGTCGGGATTCTCCGTGTACCGCCGCGAAGGGGCCGCGCTCGAGAGAGTGTATGCGGATGAGACGGCATTTGCCGGCTCGCGGGTAACCGTGATCGGCAGTCGCGTCTATTTCAACGACGGCGGCACGCTGGAGCGGCCGACGGCTGCCTACTTCCTCTACGATCCGGCCCTGCCGGCGCCGCCGACCAACCTGAACCTTGCGAGCGACACGTGGGGACTCGAGACGCGCAACGGCACGGATCTCTGGGCGGCCGGCGGGCAGAACGCGGCCCTGTTCTACAGCCCGCTGAAGCCGGATGGGCACGTGCTCCATAACCCGCTGGTCAAGCTCGGGACGATCGGCCGCGCCAGCGGCTCGATGGCGTTCGATGACGCCGGCGCGCTCACCTATGCCGAGGGCTATCATCCGGGCGGGGCGGTCATCTACCGCTGGACTGCCGCGGACGTCGCCGCCGCCATCGCCGATCCCGCCGGCGCGCCGCTGCGCCCGGCCGGCCATGCCCTCACCACGCTCGCGGCGGGGGACGGGGCCACCGGCCTGGTGCTCGATGCCGAACGGCATCCGCTGGTGACGGCCACCTCCTTCGCGGCGCCGAGCGAACTGCACCGGTTGCTCATGGTCGGCAGCGCCTGTATCGGGTATGAAGTCCTGGCGCGCTCGGACGGCCGCCTGGAAACGCTCCGCCTGCGAGCCGGCCGCCTCCACGTGAGCGCGGCCGACGGCATTTATGCGGTCACGCCGCGGCGGGCGCTGCGCCTGGCGGCACAGGCCGGGGCCGACGGAAGCATCGGCATCCTCGGCCTGAACGAAGCCGGCCGGGCCCTGCGCGTGAGCCTGGTCGCCGCTGGCGCGGCACCCTGGACCGTGCGCGGGCTGGATGGGAGCCGGATCCTCGTGCAGGCGGGCGACGGCGGCGCGATCGGCGTGGCGGAACTCGATGCCGACAACCAGGTCGCCGGCTTCGCGCAGGTCGTCGCCGAAGCGCCGGGCTGGATCGCGCGCGGGCTGGACGGGAACCGCATCCTGGCCCAGGCGGGCGACGGCGGCCGGGTGGGAATCCTCCGGCTCGGGCCCGGTCATGTCCCGGCCGCGTTCGCCGTGGTGGCGGACTCGGCGCCCGGCTGGGTTGCCCGCGATCTCGATGGGCGGCGCCTGCTGGTCCAGGCGGGCGATGGCGGCGCGGTGGGCATCGTGCAACTGGACGCGGACGACCGCCCGCTGACGTTGCAGCCGCTATCCGGCCCAGTACCCGGCTGGATCGCCCGCGGGCTCGACGGGACCCTCCTGCTCGGACAGGCGGGCGACACCGGCACGGGCGGCGTCCTGGAATTGCGCGCGGACCTCTCGCTGGCCGGGTGGCGGCTGTTCCTGGTCCCGCTGGGATGGACCATGCTCGGCCTGTCCCTTGACTAGGGAGCGCCCCGGCCCGGGCGGGGGCCGGGCTGGCGGACTCGCCATGCCCGCCATCCCCGCGAGCGCGCCCGCGCGCGGCATCGCACCCGGGGCGCGTTCGACGAACGCGTTGGCCGGGCACGGCCGGAATGCCCGCTACGCCTG
>CAZUYI010000022.1:0-15844 GCA_964624095.1 uncultured Verrucomicrobiota bacterium
GCCTGCTGCTGGGCGCCTTCTTCATGGCCACCGACATGGTCACCACGCCGGTCACGGCGTGGGGCTTGGCGCTGTTCGGCCTCGGCTGCGGCGTGTTGACCCTCGTCATCCGGGTCTGGGGCGGGTACCCGGAAGGCGTCAGTTTCGCCATCCTGATCATGAACGCCTTTACCCCGCTGCTGAACCGGATGACCCGGCCGCGCGTGGTGGGGCGCCGGCCCGCACGGGGAGCCCAGGCCCGATGAAAGAGACCCTGTCCCTGATCCTCGCCCTGACGCTCGTCAGCGGGCTGGCCGGCGGCCTGCTGGCCCTGACGGACCGGGTTACGCGGGAACCGATCGCGCAATCGCGCCGGGCCGAGATGCTGGATGCGATCCGGCGCGTGTTGCCGCCGTACGACAACGATCCGTCCGTCTCGACCTGCGCCGTAACGGACGCAGGCCAGGCGTGGACGTTCTACGTGGCGCGCCAGGACGGCCGGTTTGCCGGCGCCGCGTTCGAAGCCGCCTCCGACCAGGGCTACAGCGGGCGCATCCGGATCCTGGTCGGCGTGCGGGCGGACGACACCCTGAACGGCCTCGAAATCCTGGAGCAGGCCGAAACGCCGGGGCTGGGCGCCCGGATCGGCGAGCCGGACTTTCTGCGCCAGTTCGCGGGCCGGCCCGTGGCGGACACTCGCTGGGCCGTGAAAAAAGACGGCGGCGACGTGGACGCCATCACCGGCGCGACCATTTCACCGCGGGCGGTCGTGGACGCCCTGAAACGCGGCCTCGAGGTCTATCGCCGGCATAAACAGGTTCTTGCGGAGACCGGCCGCTGAGCGGCCGGCGGGACAACGCCATGCGCTTTTACCGGGAACTGATCAAGGGGTTGTGGGACGAAAACCCGATTTTCCGGATCGTGCTCGGCATGTGCCCGACGCTGGCCATCACGACGTCGGTTAAGAACGCGATCGGCATGGGCCTGGCCGCCACGTTCGTGCTGATCGGCTCCAACGCGGTCATCTCCGCGGTGCGCAAGCTGGTGCCCGACGCCGTCCGCATTCCCTGCTACATCGTGATCGTGGCCGCGCTCGTCACGGTGGTGGACCTGCTGATGAACGCCTTCACCCATGAGCTGCACAAGGCGCTGGGCATTTTCATTCCGCTCATCGTGGTTAACTGCATCATCCTCGGCCGCGCAGAAGCCTTTGCCTCGAAAAATGGGGTTTGGCTCTCGATCGCCGACGGCATCGGCATGGGACTCGGCTTCATGCTGGCGCTGATCGTGGTGTCCTCCATCCGCGAGGTGCTGGGCAACGCCAGCCTGCTCGGCTATCCGATCGGCGGATACGAGACCACGTTGCTGATGGTGCTGCCGCCCGGCGGGTTCATGACGCTGGGCCTGCTCCTGGCCCTGATGAACCACGTCCAGAACCGGCTCGCCCTGCGGCGCGGGAAAGGCTATCCGCCGCCCGCCACCCTCGATTGCCGCCACTGCCTGATCTGCCGCTGGACCCGCGAGTAGCGCCTCCGCCGACACGCGGCTTGCAGAGCGGGCGCCAGCCGGCTATGCTGCAAGCCGACGCAGTTCCGGCCGCGCGCGAAAGGAATACGCACCATGAAGAGGCAGCCTGGGATGCTCTCTTGGCTGACGGCCGCGGCGTGGGCGCTGGGCGTCTGCGCGCCGGCCGATATCGTGACGCCGGCCGCCAGGCCTGACCCGGCGCCCGCGGTGGCGCCGGTTGCCGCCCCGGCGGACACGGCCACTCCCGCCATTCCCGCAAGCCCGGCCGCTGCGTCGGACACGGGTATCCCGGCCGAGCGGGCGCTTCGGGCGGAACCGGGCCGTTCCATGGCCCTGGACTTGGGTCGCGGGGAGCGATTGCCGTTCCTGTGGATTGAGCCGCTGGGACTCTGGGTCGGGCTGTACGAGGTCACCAACGGGCAATACCGGCGTTATGACGCCGACCACGAAAGCTCTCCCTACTACGGCCATGTGTTCGATGCCGATGACCAGCCGGCCGTCTGGGTCTCGTGGGAAGACGCTAACAATTTCTGCGGGTGGCTTACCCGTCATTACCGCAGCCGCATCCCGGCTCGCTACGTCGTCCGGTTGCCAACCGAACGGGAATGGCAGGCTTTGGCCGGGTGCGGCGCGTGGCGGCCCTATCCGTGGGGACGCGGGTGGCCGCCGCCGGACACCTTTAATTTCCGGGGCTCCGAGGGCATTCGCCTGCTCTACCAGTGGTTCCACCACGCGCCCTATATCCGAGGGCACCGCGACGACTTCGTGGCGACGGCGCCCGTGACCCGCAGCGGCGTCAACGAATGGGGCCTGTACGGCATGGGCGGCAACGTGTGGGAGTGGTGCCTGGACTGGTTTGACGGGCGGCAGGCAACCCGCGTGCTGCGCGGGGGGTGCTGGGACACCTTCGAGCCGGATCGACTCGCCCTGGCCAACCGCAGCGACGCGCATCCCGACCGGAGCAATGCCATGATCGGGTTCCGGGTCGCCGTCGCCCCCGCCATTCCCTGATCGCTCTCGCGGCGCCTTACCGCGAGACGGGCTTCCGGGCCGGCTTGGCCGTCACCTGCAGGTGCAGTTTCTGCACCTGCGCCTGCAGCGTACGGCGCGCTTGCAGCAACTCCTCGATGCGGGCCTTGTCCGCGGCATGGTCCTGCAGTTGGGCGTGCAGCGCCTCGTTTTCGGCCCGCAGGACGGCATTGGCCGCTTCCAGCTCGGCAATCTGTTTCTTGTCGGTGCACCCAGCGGCCAGCAGGGCTGCCACGCCCAGGGTCGCTATCATCATACGGTGTTTCATGGCCCGCTCGTTCTCCCCTGCACAATGTGTTGCGGCTGATCCCGGCCCATGGCAGGAGACTCTATCCGGAGCATTCCGCGAAATCAATCGAATTCGGCGCGGCGCCCCGCGCGGAGCGCCGCGCCCGCGTCATTCAATCCCCGGCACCATCGGCGGCACCAGCCCGACGGGGACGGGCCCGGCCCCGATAACCCGCATGCGCATCCAGTGCCCGCGCCGGTACCGCCAGCGGAACACCAGCGCCGCGGCACAGACGTAGAGGGTCACGCAGCCCCAGAGCGCATGCACCCCCGCATCGAACACCAGCACGCCCAGGCTGGCGGGCGCCACCAGCAGGGCCAGCGACAGGACGGTAATCGTCCAGCCGATGAACCGCGTGTCGCCGGCGCCGCGCAGGGCGCCGGCATAAATGACATTCATGACGTCCAGCAAGCTGTAGGCCGCCACCCAGTACAAGATCTGTGCCGTCATGCGCCGCACGGCCTCGAACTCGGCGGCCTCGCCGGCAGGCGGCCGGAACCCGGCCGTCAGCGGGCCGGGCGCAACCACGAACACGGCCGCCAGCAGCCACATGTAGAGGCTGGTCAGGTGCATCGCGCTGCGCGTGGCCGTCCGGCCGTCTTCGGGGCAACCCCGCCCGATGGCCTGCCCGACCATCGTGCTCACGGCGAGGGAGAACCCCATCATCGGCAGGAACGCCAGCAGGTTGATCGAGCAGGCGATGTTGGTGGCCGCCAGCTCGTTGCGGCCCAGCCGGCCCACCAACATCAGAAACACGGTGAATCCGAACAGGTCCACGAAAAACTGGAGGCCGGCCGGCGCACCGAACCGGAACAACCGGGCGAACGGCTCCAGGCGGAAGGCCCACGCGCGCCGGACGGCATAGGCGCGGTCGTGATCCGGTCGGAAGACGCACGCCACGTAGAGGACCAGCATGACGGCCTGGCTCGCCACCGTGGCCACGGCCGACCCCGCGATGCCCAGTTCCGGGAAGCCCGCCCGCCCGAAAACCAGGACATAATCCAACGGTACATTCAGGGCCACTCCGATCAAGTTCACGGCCATGATCGGCAGGGTCAGCCCGCGCCCGGAATAAAAACAGCCTAGGACCGTCTGCAGCAGGCCGAACCCGGCGCCTTGCATCAAAATACGGAAATACAACACTTCCAGCGCCTGAACCTTCGGCTCGTGCCCCGCCAGGCGGAAGAGCGGGCCGCCCAGGAACGAGGCCGCCGCCAGGAGCGCCCCCGCCCCCGCCGCCAGGTACAGCCCCTGCCAGAGCGCTGTCCCTACCTGGCGCCCGTCGCGCGCGCCCACCGCCTGCGCCACGAAGGTGTTGGTGAACTCGACCAGGCCGGTGAAAAATCCGGTGAACAGCATGGCCAGCATCCCGGCCGGGACCGCCGCGGACAGGGCATCCAACGCATATCGCCCCAGGAAGAGCCGGTCGGTGAACAGCATCACCGTGTTCGAACTCATGCTCACGACCAGGGGCAGGCTGATTCGGCATACGGCCCCGTACCCGTTCGGCCGGCTCCAGGCGGTATGAAGCCTCTGGGAAAGGCTCTTCATGGGAAACGACTCGGGATCCGGCCCGGCGCGGAACGCCGCGTTCCCCGCCGAGCCGGCATCCGGACGCCGGACCGCCGGGGAAGCGCCGATACCCCCCGGTCGGCGGCTCTGCGCCTGTCTGCGGGCAGCCGGATGGGACCTGCCAGCCCCGCGTGCCACGCGCCCCGGCTTAGCTCACGCGCAGGGGCATCAGCACGTAGAGGAACGGAATGTCGCACTTGACCACGGCCGGACTGAGCTCGTCCGACAACTCGATGGCCACTTCGTCGCAGGTCAGGGCCCGGAGCGGGTCCAGCAGATATTCCGGGTTGAACGCCATGGTGATGGACGCCCCGTTGTACTTGATGGGCAGTGATTCGTGGGCCTCCCCGACATCCGGGGTAACGGTCACGATCTGCATGTTGTTCTTGCCAACCGTGATCTTGATGGACGGGTTCTTGTCGCTGGTCAGCAGGGCCACGCGCCGGATGGCGGCCATGAGGTGCTCGCGGTCCAGGGCCACCCGCTGCTCGCATTGCGCGGGAATGACCTGCCGGAAATTCGGGAAGCTTCCTTCTATCAGCTTGGTCACGATCAGCACGTCGCCCATGTCAAACGACGCCAGGTTGGACGTCCACTGCAGCTTCACGTCACCGGCGTCCGCCAGCACCTTGATCAGTTCGTTAACGGCCTTGGTGGGAACAATCAGGTCCGCCTGGATATCCGCCGGCATTTCCATTTCTTGCTCGATCAGCGCCAGGCGCCGCCCGTCCGTCGCCACGATCGTCAACTTTTGGTCCTTGAAGCTCAACAGCAGGCCGTTGAGAATCTGCCGGCTCTCGTCCATCGACACGGCATACACCGTCTTCTTCATCATCTCGCGCAAGGTCTCCTGCTTGAGCGCGATGACACGGCTCTCGTCAAAGGTCGCCAGCACGGGAAATTCGTCGGCCGGTAATCCGAATATCTTGTAGTCCGACGCCCCGCACTGGATCGCCGCCACGTGGCTGTCGCTGACGTCCACCTCCACGTCCGCCTCCGGCAGTTCCCGGACGATGCTGAGCAGACGGCGCGCCGGAAACGTGCTCGTCCCCGTCTTCTTGACGGCGGCTTCCACCGTGCTCCGGATGGTCACGCCCAAGTCCGTCGCCATCAGCGTCAGGACCTGGGACCCGGTCTTCAGCAGGACGTTGGACAGCACCGGCAGCGTCGTATGCTGGCTAATGGCCGACTGGACCTGCTGCAGCCCTTTAAGAAACGTATTCTTGGTGATTGTAAATTTCATGGGCATACGCCTCCTGGATGGCCTTCTCCGGATCCGGATAGGGATAGAGTATTTAGTATCGTATCCGTATCCGGGCTGTTATTACTGTGCATAACTCGATGCGGACGGCGCGGCGCGGGCCTGAACCCGACGCTGCCTCCTGATCATAGCGTGTGCATGGCCGTGTATAACCGGACAGGCGCCCCAAACCATGATATCTGTGTGAACAGGATGTCATCGGACTGTTGACCGGGAGTTGACCGTTACGGAGTGTGTTCCAGCTGCCGCGACAATCGGGAGACGGATTTTTTCAACTGGGCGTCGCTCGAAATGCGAGCGCTGACCTTGCGGCAGGCGTGCAGCACGGTGGCATGGGTTTTACCGAACGCCTGGCCGATCTCCGGCAACGACGCGGCCGTGAGCGTGCGGCACAGGTACATGGCCACCTGGCGCGGCAAGGCGACGCTCTGGGAGCGGTGGGCGCTGGTCATGTCCGCCAGGCGGATATCGAAATAGTCGGCCACCTGTTTCTGAATGGCGGGGATGGTCGCCGGCTCGCGGCGCTCGCGGTCGAGCGCGCTCTGCAGGAGTTGCTCGGCCATCGGGAGCGTGACCGCCCTGCGGGACAGGGCCGCGTAGGACGTAAGTTTCAGCAGCGCGCCTTCCAGGGCCCGGATGCTGGACTGGATGTGCGTGGCCATGAACACCAGGATGTCCTCCGGCAGCCGGACGTTCAGGGCGCGTTGCTTGAAGCGCAGAATGGCCATGCGCGTCTCGAAGTCGGGCGAGGTCAGTTCGGTCACCATGCCCCACTCGAACCGGGTGACGAGCCGCTGTTCGAGCCCGGCGATGTCGTTGATCGGCCGGTCGCTGGTCATGACAATCTGCTTGTGAGCGTCCTTGAGGACATTGAACGTGTGGAAGAACTCCTCCTGCAGGGCGGCCGTGCGGGCCAGAAAATGGATGTCGTCAATCAGGAGGACGTCCGTGGTGCGGTACTTGTCGCGGAACTGCTTGACGCGCCGGCTCTGCAACGAGTCAATATACTCGTTCATCAGCGACTCGCAGGAGATGTAGTTGACCTGGACGCGGCCGGAGGCCAGGACATCATGGCCGATGGCCTGCATGAGGTGGGTCTTTCCAAGCCCGTTGCCGCCGTAAATGAAAAGCGGGTTGTATGCCTTGCCCGGCGCCTGGGCCACGGCGCGCGACGTGGCGTGCGCAAACTCGTTGGACGGGCCTACGACGAAGGACTGGAACAGGTATTTCGGGTTCAGCAACACGGTGCGCGCGGATGCCGGCCGGCGGCTCACGGGCGGGCGCTCCGCCGCGCGCGGCGGGGTCGGCTCCGCCTCCGGATGCACCTCGACGGTCACGCGCAGCTCGCGGCCGGACGTGGTGCGTGCCGCGGTTTGGATCAGCGGCAGGTAATGCTCTTCGAGCCAGGAGTGGTAAAAATCATTGCTGACCGACAGGACCAGGGTGTCGCCGTCCAGCCGGATCGGGCGGATAACGGCAATCCAGCGCGCATAGATGTCCGGGTTCAGTTGCTCTTTCAGTGCCTGGCAGACAGGGGTCCAGGTGGCCTCAACATGACCTGTTGTCAAGGGATCCTCCCTCTAGCATGGCAGCCCAAAAAAACGATGCCAGTGTACCGCCGGCGCGACGGTAAGATCAACATAAATAAAGGATCCGGCCCAGCCGTGTTTCCGCATCCCGTGTGCCGCCGGGCCTCAGGGCGAACTGCAATCAGACCGTGAACAGGTTATTAACAGGCCTTCCGATCTCTCTCTCAAGCCGCAACGGGCTTGAAAATAATCACGGCACCCGGCCTTGGCAAGCAAAAAAAGCAGGGGCATCCCATCTTTTTTATTTTTCAAGATGTAGTGGATCCTTGATGGTAATCACACTACGAGAAGTATATATAATAAGGATATTGACAAGGGGATGGCGGCGGGGTACAGGAAGGATGCGGCCCGCGAAGGGTACGGCGCCGGGGGATTCCTTGGAAAAGGCCAATAAAATCAAGGGTTTAACGAAGGGCCGCTGGCCGCGGCCATTAACAGGCGCCCGATTGGCGCTGGGCTCGCCGCGGGACCATGCGGATATCCGCTATTGGGCGGGGTTCAGCGTCCCGGATCCGATCGTGGTGCTGGAGCGGCGGGGGCGGCGCAGCGTGGTGGTCTCGATGCTGGACCGGGAACTGGCGCGCGGGGCCGGGCGGGGCCTTGAGGTGTTCACGCCGGATGCGCTTCCGATTCCACCGGCGCTGCGCGGCACGCTGGCGGGTTGGGCGGCGGGGCTGTTGCGCCGGAAAGGCATACGCACCGTCTCGGTGTCGGCCGAGTTTCCCGTAGGCACGGCCGATGCGCTGCGGCGCGCCGGCGTACGGCTGGCAGTGCACCCCGGCCCGCTGGCTCCCGGGCGGGCGGTCAAATCGGCCGACGAAATCCGGAAAATCGCCGAGTGCCAGCGGGCGGCGGTCCGGGCGATGCGCGCAGCAATCCGGCTGATTGCCGCGGCGCGGGTGGACGCCGCGGGGTATCTGCGGCTGCCGCGCGGAGCCGGCGCGCCGCGGCCCGCCGTGCGCCTGACGGCCGAACACGTGCGCGAGGCCATCGAGCGGGAGCTGGCGGCGAATCGCTGCACGGGGGACGGCACGATTGTGGCGTGCGGCGAACAGGCGGCCATGCCGCACGGGCGCGGGCGCGGCCCGCTGCGGGCGAACCGGGGCATCGTGATAGACATTTTCCCGCGGCACCGCGAACACGGCTACTGGGGCGATCTGACGCGCACGGTGGTCAAGGGGGCGGCGCCGCCGCCGTTGCGGCGGATGCACGCCGCCGTGAAGGCGGCGCAGGCGGCGGCGCTGGCCAGGCTCAGGGCGGGCGTCGGATGCCGGGGCGTTCACCGGGCGGCGGCCGCGGAACTGGCCCGGCGCGGATTCCGCACCGGCCTGTTGAACGGGCGTTCGCAGGGATTCATTCATAGCACGGGGCACGGGGTCGGGCTGGAGATCCACGAGGCCCCGACGCTCGGGTCGCGCCCCGGCCGGCTGCGCGCCGGCCACGTGGTTACGGTGGAGCCCGGCTTGTACTACTTTCCGCAGGGAGGCGTCCGCATCGAGGACGTCGCGCTCGTGCAGGCCGGCGGCTGCCGCCTGCTGGCGCGGGGCCCGGACGTGTTCGAAATCCGCGGTCCCCGCTGACGACAGGAGGCATCGCCGCGGGACAACACCCGGCCCGGATCCTGCCGGCGCGGGTCATGGAGCCGAACGACACGTGACCCGCGGAACGGACGGGCGGGGACGGGCGGCTTTTGGCTTGTGGACGCGGCGGAATCTGACACAATGCCTGCCGCGTGCGCCCCGGCCGCGGGCTGCTGCGGACCCGAACCCGGACGCCGCCATCGAGGAGGAGGTATGAGCAAGAAGATGATCGCCGCCTTCTGCCTGATCATAGGCACGATCGTGGTCCTGCTTTACAACATGAAGGGGTTTCTCACCCCGCCGACCCTTGACGTGAACCTCGTGGTGACGACCGTAAAGGACGTTTATACCGCCCTGGTCCTTCTTGCCTTTACGGTGAACGGCGTGGTGATCGGGCTGCTCCTCAAGTAGCCGGCGGGGAAAGCGGTTGACTTTTGCCGGCCGGATGCAAGAATCAGCGCGCTGTGGATCAGCGGAAAGGGAGGTGATACCGTCCAGTGGTTGTACACGCCGGCGCAAGGCCGCCGGTTGTGTCAGACGCCCCGGGGCCGAGTCGACCTGCCGGGGCCGGACTCCGGGCTGGCGGACCGGAAAATCCGGGATGCAGTCCGCAAGCAGCACCCGTGAACGCGCCTGCCCGGCGCGTTCCGCATCGAGGATCGTAACGAACCATGAATAGCGCTATCCAGTTTTCCGTCGTGGCCGCCCTGTTGTTGTCCCTGTGCCCGCTGTTCGCCCAGGACGCCGCCGCCCCGGCCGCGGCCACCACGCCGGCCGCTGAAGCCGTAACCCCGGCTGCGGTTGCCGCCCCGGCCGCTGAAGCCGTAACCCCGGCTGCGGCTGCCGCTCCGGCCGCTGAAGCCGTAACCCCGGCCGCGGACGCCGCCGCCCCGGCCGCCCCCGCGGCGGCCCCGGCCGTCGATGCCAAGCCTGCGCTTATCACCACGCTTGAATTGCGCAAGACCGGGACCGTGAGCGTGGTCCGGGACGCTACCGGCAAGGTGACAGGCATCCGGCTGATTGTCAACATGTACGACATCCCGCTGGACGAGAACAGCAAGATGCTCGAAACCATGGACGGGAAGCGGGTTCGCGTGGTGGGGACCGTCGGGAATTATAACCAGGAGGGCAATGCCCGCCTGTTTACCGTCAAGAGCGTGGAACCCCTGGCGGCCGAGGGAAGCGGCGCCGCGCCGACGCCCTGACGCGCACGGACTGCCGACACGATTGGATTGGGCGCAGGGCGCCGAGCGTTCCGGCGCCCTGCACGCATAGGGGGCCTGTTGGCGGGCCGGGGTCTCCCGCTCAGGCGGCCAAGCCGGCCCGCGCGCGCCGGCGCTCGATCAGCCAGATGACCCAGATGCAGGCTTCGTACAGCGCCAGCATCGGCCCGGCCATGATGACCTGCGAAAAGACGTCCGGGCCGGGCGTCAGCACCATGGCGAGAACCAGGATCGCGACCACCGCGTGGCGGCGCTTGGCGCGCAGAAACGACGAGCGGGCCAGCCCGGCCGCGCCCAGCGCCACCAGGACAATCGGGAGCTGGAAGGATAGCCCGAACAGCAAGAGCAGCCGGACGGCAAAGGTCGCGTAGCTGACAGCCGTCCATTCTGCGCGGATGCCCAGCCACGCGTGCAGGCTGAGCATGATGCGCAGGGCCACCGGCAGGGTGATCCAGTATCCCACGCCGACGCCCGCGGCGAACAGCCCCGCCGCCGCGCCCGCCGCCAGGAGCGCGATGCGTCGTTCCATCCGGGTCAGGCCGGGAAACACGAACCGGCCGATCAGTGCCGTGATGATCGGCGCGCCAAGCAACAATCCGCCCCAGAGCACGAGGCGCAGGGCGATCGCAAAGCCGCCGGTCACGTCCAGCGAGCGCAGAAATGGGTCCGTGCCGCCGGCGACGCGCTCCAGCGGGCGGATGATCAGCGCGAACAGGCGCGGAGCCAGCGGCACCATGATCGCGATTCCCGCCGCCCAGGCCGCCAGGCCGCCCAGCAGCGTGGTTCGCAATTCGCTCAGGTGCCGCAGGAACGGCTTCGGCGGGTCCTCGAACACGCTCATCCCTTGGGCTTGGGCGCCCATTGCGCGCGGACCTTCGCGGGCCGCTGCAGCATCCGGCGGACAGCCTGCGAGGTCATGTGCGCGATACGGTCCGCGGGGACTCCGAGCGCCAGCAACCGTTTTTTCTGGGTGGCTTCGCGCCGCCGCCGCTCGCGCGGCTTCTTGGCGCCGGACGTCAATTCCTGGTTGGACCGGCCTGAACCCATGGGGTATTCCTTTCTCTGTCGTGCCGCGCGGCTGCCCGCGGGACGCAGGACGGCCGGTCGCGGAGCCGCCGGCATACTAAGGCAGCCCCGCCCGGAATGCAAGCCGCCGGATGTCAGGCCTCCGTCACGCGGCGGGGCCCGGCCGGCGTGAGCGCCAGGACTGGACGGGAGGGCGCCTTGCGACCCGAGACCGCGAGGAACGCCGCCCGTTTTACGGCGGGAATCACGACGGGAGCCGGTCCGCCCCCTTGACGGACCGGCGGCGGTCTGGTAAAAAAGACGCACGGCGGGTCCGCCCCGCCATTACACAACAGGAGGCGCGGCCATGAACCACTGGGTGAAGTCAGCCTTGCGGATGAGCGGGATCGGAATATTGGCGCTGAGCGCCGCGGCGACGCCCGGCCGGGCGGGAGAAGAGATTGCGGATGCGGCGGTGCTCAAGCAGACCTCGCGGGCGTTTTCGCAGATCGCCCGGCGCGCCATCCCGGCGGTCGTCTTCATCAAAGTCGAAAAGGACAGTCCCGCCCAGGACATGCGCGGGCTTCCCGGCCCGCAGGGGGACGACCTGTTCGAGTTTTTCTTCCGCGGCCTGCGCAGGCCGGCCCCGGGCCCCGAGGCGCCGCTCGTTGTGGGGCAGGGCACCGGGTTCCTCGTCAGCCCGGACGGCTACATCCTCAGCAGCCATCACATCGTCGGCGACGCGCGGCGGATCCAGGTCAAGCTCCATGACGGACGCGAATTCGACGCCGAGTACATCGGCAGCGATCCGCACTCGGAAGTGGCGGTCATCCGCATTCCCGGCCGCGAGTTCCCCACGATCCCGCTCGGCGACTCCGACGCCCTCGATATCGGCGAGTGGGTCGTCGCCATCGGCAATCCGTTCGGCCTGTCGGAAACCCTGACCGTCGGCGTGGTCAGCGCCAAGGGCCGGAACAACATCGGCATCACGGACTACGAAGATTTCATTCAGACCGATGCCGCCATCAATCCGGGCAATTCCGGCGGGCCGCTGCTCAACGCGGAAGGGCGGGCGGTCGGCATCAATACGGCCATCTTCAGCCAGACGGGCGGCTCGCTGGGCATCGGGTTTGCCATCCCAATCAACATGGCCACGTCCATCAAGGACCAGTTGATCGCCTCCGGCCGGGTCGCCCGCGGCTTCCTGGGCATCGGGCTGCAGGATCTCACGCAGGAGCTGGCGGATGCCTCCGGCGTCCAGGAGCGACGCGGCGCGCTCGTTACGGAAGTGACCAAGAACTCGCCGGCCGAAAAAGCCGGCCTGCTCCCGGGCGACGTCGTGACCCGCGTGGGCGGCAAGCCGGTGGAGAACGCCAGCGACGTGCGCAACCAGGTGGCGATGACGAAGTCCGGCAGCCCCCTGGCGCTGACCCTGCTGCGCAAGGGCAAGCCGCTCGACAAGACGGTGACCGTGGGCAGCCGGGACGAGGCCGGCGCGGGGCCCGCGGCCGCAGCCGAATCGAGCGACGCGCTCGGCCTGGCCGTGCAGGCGCTGACCGACGAATGGGGCGCGCGCTTCGGGTACGAGCCCGGCTCGGGCGTGCTGGTGGCCACCGTGCGGGCCGGGAGCCCGGCGCACCGCATGGGTATTCAGCCCGGCAACCTGATCCAGAGCGTCAACAACCGGCCCGTGCGCGCGGAGCGCGAGTTCTACGAGGCCGCCGGGCGCGCCGTCCAGGAAGGCCGCATCCTGCTGCTGGTGCGAGACGGGCGCGGCGCCCGGTTTGTTGCCTGGCGGTTTAAGTAGCCGCCAGCTTGAAGTGGCGCCGGAACGGCTCCCAGACCAGCGGGCGCTGCCAGGCGCGGAGCTGCGCGGCAGCCTCGGGCGCCAGCGGCCGGTCTGGGTGCCGGGCGGCGTCGTGCAGCACGTCGTTGGCCAGCATGAGATACGGCTCCAATCCGTAGGGCGCGGCGAACAGCGCCCGCCAGGTCTGCATGGCCTTGAGCCGCTCCTCGTAGTCCGGCTTCGAACGCGCGCGCGGCCGGCGCGAGGTGTGCATTTCCTCCGGCGCGGCCTGGCCCCGGCGCACGGCCTCCAGGAAGCGGAGCCCGTGCTGTGCGCTGTAAAGCGCCGGGTGCAGGCCCCGGAGGGCCCGCAGCGCCTCGAGCGTGCCCGGCGGCGTCTGGGCAACGGGGATCAACAGATCGTTGCGCATGACGAAATGCGCCGGGCGGTTCAACTCCTGCGCGAGCGTGTCCCGGAACGCGACCACGGCCCCCAGCACCGCCAGCTCCCGCGGCGTGAGCAGAGCGCTTTTCTTGATCCGGTGATGCGCCGGGAGCGGGTCGGCCGCGGGCTCCGCCGCCGCGGCGAGCCGGAACTCTTCCCGGGCCCACTCGAGTCGGCCCAGCGCCGCCAGGCGTTGCCCGAGAAGGTCCTTGAGCGCGTGCAGCGAGGCCGTGTCGCGCGCGGCGTAATCGAGCGCGTCCCGCGGGATCGGGCGCTTCAGCCAGTTCATTTTCTGGTATTTCTTGTTGGTCTGGATCGCCAGCAGGTTCTGCAGCAGGCTGGCCAGGCCGAATTGGCGGATCCCGCACAGTTGCGCCGCAATCTTGGTGTCGAACACCGTCGGCAGGTTCCACCCGTATACCGCGCGGCAGGCGTGCCGGTCGAACTCGGCGTCGTGCAGGATCAGCTCCACGGCCGGATTGTCCAGCAGGGCGGCCAGCGGAGCCAGGTCCAGGCCGACCTGCGGGTCAATGATGAAATGGCGGTGGCCCGGCGTGGATATCTGGATCAACGCCACGTGCAGGCCGTAATAATGCCGCTGGTTTTCCATTTCCAGGTCCAGCGCCAGCGAGACCGCGGGCTGCGTCGCGCGCAGAAAGGCCTGGAAGGCCGGCGGGGTGTCAATATACTCGTAGGCCGGGGCAGGCAAGGCCATGCCGCTCCTTTCCGGGGTGGGCGCCAGCCGCGAGGCGGGCGCCGGGTCGGACCGCACGCATACTGTACCCGACCCGGCGTCCCGGCGCAACCGGTTAATACACGTGTCGCGTGGCCTCGGGTTCGCGGTGGCTCCCGGTCGGCGTGCCCGGCACGAGCCGGGAGGGCATGCGCCCCGCAGTCCGTGGCACACCCGGGCGGCTCCGTGCGGATACGCATGCCCGCGGGCAATAGGGATTGCGCCGCGCCGCGGCATTGGGTAGGGTGGCGCGGCGGGGCGCCGGCGCGACAAGCGCGCCGGCGCCCAAGCGGACAGGACAGCCTATGATTGACTTGCACACCCATTCGACTTTTTCCGACGGAAGCGCCACGCCCGAAGCGCTGGTGCGGGAGGCCGAGCGCATCGGGCTGTCCGCCCTGTCGCTGACCGACCACGATACCATGGACGGGCTGGAGCGGTTCCTGGCCGCCTGCGCCTGCGGCCCGGTGCGCGGGGTGCCGGGCGTTGAAATCAGCGTGGATTGCCGGCCCGCCGCCGCCACCATGCACATCGTGGGCTATTTCATCGATCCGACGGACGCGCCGCTGAATGCGCATATGCGCCGGCTGCGGGACGGCCGGATGCGGCGCAATGAGGAGATTCTCAAGCGCCTCAACGGCATGGGGCTGGTCCTGTCCATGGCCGAAGTGGCCGGCATGGCCGGAGAGGGCAACGTCGGCCGGCTGCATTTCGCCCTGGCGCTCAAGGCGCGCGGCTACGTCCAAACCACCCAGGAGGCCTTCGACCGCTACCTGTCCAAGGGGAAAGCCGGGTATGCCGACCGGCTTCGCTTCGAGCCCGCGGACGGCGTGGCCATGATCCGGGCCGCCGGCGGCATCCCCGTGCTGGCCCATCCGTTTACCCTCCACCTTGGCCGGGCGGAGCTGGAGCAGAAGCTGCGCGAGCTGGCGGATTCCGGATTGCAGGGCCTGGAAGTCTACTATCCGCAGCACTCGGCCAAACAGGTGGCCCAGTACAGCGCCTTGGCCGCGCGCCTCGGCCTGGTCATCACCGGCGGCACCGATTTCCACGGCGCGCCGATGCCGGATATCCGGCTGGGCCGCGGGTTTGGCGACCTCGATGTCCCGGATACCGTGCTCGAGGCGTTGGACGCGCTCCGCGCCCGATAACCGGGTGTTCCGCCACGGGCTGGCCGCCAGGGTGGCCGCCAGTCCTGGCGGGACGCGCCACAGTCCGGGCCCGAAGCCTCAGGAGCCGGCCATGGACGCCACGGTACCGCGACGCTCCGCGAACGCCCCGTTCGGGCTGTACGTGCACGTGCCGTTCTGCGACGGCACGTGCGCCTACTGCGCCTTTTATTCCACGCCCTACGAATTCGCACGGGCCGATCGGTTCCTCGACGCCCTGTCCCGCGAATGGGACCTGCTGGAGGCGGAGGGATTCGTTCGACGGGCGTTCAGCACGGTCTATATCGGCGGCGGCACGCCCTCGGTGCTGTCCCCGGCCCAGCTCCAACGGCTGGGCCGCCTCGTCGGTGGCGGCCGGGCCCCCGCACGCCGCCCGACGGAATGGACGGTCGAAGTCAATCCCGGCTCGCTGTCGCCCGGTCGGGCGGCGGCGCTGGCGGAGGCGGGAGTCAACCGGGTCAGCGTCGGGGCCCAGTCGTTCGACGATCGCGTGCTGCGCAGGCTGGGCCGGCGCCATACGGCCGACGATACGCGCCGCACGGTCGCGCTCCTGCGCCAGGCCGGGTTCGAGAACATCGGGCTGGACGTGCTGGCGGCGGTGCCGGGCGTCAGCCGCGCCCTCTGGCGCGCGACGCTGCGCGACGCCCTGGCGCTGGAG
>CAZUYI010000023.1:0-520 GCA_964624095.1 uncultured Verrucomicrobiota bacterium
TCCGTGTTCCGCGATTCGAACCCGATCCAGAGGAAGCACACGCCCAACCTAACCAGGTTATCCAGCCCGAAGGCCGTGACGGCTTCCGCGGAGGACGAGATATAAAACTTGAACCAACGCCGGCGCCGCTCCATTTCGGCCAGCAGGTCAGCCGCGCGCCCGGCGTCCTTCAGGAAGTTTTCGTCCATGACGAAAAACTCGTCCGTCCCGCGGATCGCGGAGATCCGGTCGATTTGCTCGAACAGCTCCCTGCCCGTACGGTAAAAGGGGATGTACTCCTTTTCGAAAAAATGGGTGGTGCAGCAAAAATGGCACCCGTTCACACATCCCAGCCCGGGCACCAACACGCTCGGCAGGGCGCCGGGGATGGGCACGCCGAAAACGCGGCCGGACTCGCTGCACGGCAGGGCGGGATGCACGATGGGCGCCCCGGTGTCCTGCCCGAGGTACCGCCGCATCCAGCGAATGCCCTCGCCGCGGACCACGTGGTCGCACTCGATCAGCGATTCGATCCCCTCGA
>CAZUYI010000023.1:530-15216 GCA_964624095.1 uncultured Verrucomicrobiota bacterium
CTTCCAGTCGAACCGGCCCGCGTCGGTCACGATGCCGCCGATCGCCGTGCCGTGCCCGCCGAGAATGATGACGGACGCGGGCGCGTGCAGCCGGATCAGCCGGGCCATCTCGCGCGCCTTGGCGTAATTGGGCGTGATGAACGAGATGCCGATCACGTCATAGCCCTTGCGGATCTCGCGGATGAACCGCTTCCGGGACGGGAAATCGAGGACCGTCGTATCGGCGGCGATGTTGGCGGCGATGAAGTAAAGTCCGAATGACCGGTGCTGAAAGCGGAGCGAGGCCAGGCCCTGGGCACGGGTGACCTGGTTTTGATACAACTCCATCCGGTTTTCCTTGCGCCCGAACTCGTCGTCCACGCCATAGGGCCCAAAAACGCTGGAGAGCAGGATGCGCGGGCGCGGGCGCGGCGCGGCGCGTGCTGCCGCGCCCGCGGGCTCTGTGTTCAACGTCGGGGCCATGCGACCGTCCTCGCTCGTCCGTGTTTCCGCGCTGGGCGTGAAGTCGGCATGCCGCACGCCTGCCGCCCCGTCAACGCCCCGGCCGGCCTGCCCGATTTCCGCTCGCGTCCTCGTTTGCGTACTCCTCCTGAGTGTGGCGTCGCGCTTCGTCCCGCCCACGGCGCCCCATGGCCGTTCACCGATCCGCCGCGGTCAGCGCGGCCCATATCTCGCGGGCCGTCCGCGCCGCGAGAATGCGCTTGCGCCGCTCGGCGTTCAGCGCGCGGCCCAGCATGGCCAGCACCCGCACATGGGTGCCCGGATCGCGCGCCGGCGCCACCGTCAGCAGCACGATGCGGGCCGGCTCGCCCGAACAGGCGCCGAACTCCACGCCGTCCCGCGCGAGGCCGACCGCGCACACGAGCCGCGGCACCGCCTCGCTGCGCGCGTGGGGAAACGCGACGCCGTGGTCGAGCCCGGTCGGCATCCTCTGCTCGCGCTCCAGGATAGCCGTGCGGAGGAGCGCCGCGTCCCGCACGGCGCCCTCCGCGGCCAGCCTGGACAGCAGCTCGTCAATGACCTCCGCCGGCGTCCTGCCGGCGAGCTCCGGCACGATCCATTCGGGACGAAGGAACTCGGCCAGATCGAGCCCCGGCTTGGGCGCCGGTCGCCACCGGCCGAGGAACCCGGTCCACCCGCTCCGCGCGCGGCCGCGCGGCGGAATGCCCGCCAGCGCCACATACATCTCGACCGGCGTCGAAGCCGCCAGCAGCGTGGCGCGCCCCGCCTCGTCAAGCGCCTGCCCCAGGGCCGCGAGCAACTGGAGATGCGGCGCCGCCGCGCATTCGGGGGAGAGGGTCAGGATGATGATGCGCGCCGGGCGCCCGTCAATCGAATCGAAGGCCACGCCCGCCCGCTTGAGTCCGATGGCGCAGACCAGGGCCGGCGCGGCGTCGGTCCGGGCATGCGGCATGGCGATGCCATGCTGCATGCCGGTGGACAGGCTCCGTTCCCGCTGCCAGACCGCCGCGCGCGCGGCGGCGAGATCCGTGATGTGGCCCGCGGCGCGGAGCCGTTCGAGCAGCTCGTCAATGACGGCCGGCTTGGTCTCGCCCTTCAGGGCGGGCACGAGCAACGACACCGCGAGATACCGCGCCAGGCTGGCCCGCACCACTCCGCTGCCGGGCGGCTCCTCCGCCCGGGAGGCGGCGCCTGCGACGTCCGCCGGCCGGCGCGCTTCGCGCACGATCTGCTCGAGGTCGGCCACGACTTCGAGCATCGCCGCGCGGACCAGGGGAACGTCGGCAGGCCGGCACTGGAAGCGCAGCTCGTTGGCGCGGCGCCGGAACCCGATCACGACATCGTCCTTGCGCAACTGGTAGAGCTGGTCCACCCGGTTCAGGAGGTGCGCGTAATACCCCTCCGACTGGAACTCGGCCAGCAGCCGATCAACCATCAGCTCCGTTGACAAGACCGACGGGAATCGGAACACGAGCGGGGCGGCCGATGCCTCGGGCGGCGGGCGCCGGAGCCCGGAGTGGGGCACCCGGAACAGGTGCACCAGGGCGGGCGGCGTGGTCAGCGACGACAGCAGCGTGGTAAGCACAGCCACGCCGAACAGGTCGGCGTTGAGAATGCCCAGGGCCAGGCCGGTCCCCGCGATGATCAGGGTCACCTCGCCGCGCGGGAGCATGCCCGTTCCGATGCGCAGCGCGCCCAACCCGTTGAAGCCGCAGAACAAGGCGGGCAGCCCGCACCCCACCAGCTTGGCCGCGATGGCTACGGCCGTATAGAGGAGTCCGAACCCGAAGACCGCGGGCGAAAGGAAGGCGCGGACATTGACGAACATGCCCATGCCGACGAAAAAGACGGGCACGAGCAAGGCCTGGGCGGGCGCCAGGCGCTCGCGGACGACGTGCTTGATGTCCGTGCGGGCGAGCGTGAGGCCCATGACGTAGGCCCCGATAATCATGGCCAAGCCCGCCTCTTCGAACAACCCGGCGAGCAGGAAGGCCATGCCAAGCGCCAGCACGGCGATCGTCGTCGGATTGCCGAACGACTTGAGCAGGGCGCTGATTTTTCGCGAGGCCACGAGCCCGACGGCAGTGGCCACGAGCCAGATGCCGGCCGCCTTGGCGCCGATGACGCCGATATGCCCCCAATCCATGCGGCCGGACGCCCGGGACGCGGCCACGACGCCCAACCCGATGGCCAGGAGGATGATACCGAGGACATCGTCCACCACGGCGCCCGCCAAAAGCGTGACGCCTTCCGGCGACTCCAGCTTGCGCTGCTCAGAAAGAATCCGTGCCGTAATTCCGACCGACGTGGCGGTCATGACGATGCCCATCAGGAGACACGGGCCGTCAAAGAAGCCGAGCGGACGGCCGAGCAACCAGCTCGAGCACGCCGCGGCCAGGCCGTCGCCCGCGACGAATGACACAATCACGCCGCCGAGCCCCACCAGGCTGCCGGCCACGGAGTACCGCAGGAACAGGGCAATGTCCGTTTCAAGTCCAACCGTGAACAGCAGTACGATCGAGGCCAGCGTGCACACGCCGTAGAGTTCGGGCGAATGACGACTCCGATCGTCAGTTCCCCGAGAACCGCCGGCAGCCGTACGCGCTCGAACAACGCCCCGCCCAATCGCGCGCTGAACAGGATAACTCCGAGCTGCAGCACCAGCAGCATCATGCGGTGGGTTATGTCGCTTGTCACCGACAGCGGCTCCGGCGGCGCGCCCAGGACCGGCGTCGCGCCCGCCAGACCGCCCGCGACGACGAGCGCGGCCAGTATCCGCGTGGTGTTCACGGCCGACACGCTACAAGCGAATCCCGCTAACGTCAATTGGTTTGAGCGAAACCCGGGATGAATCCCGCCCCGCAATCGGATAAGGTGTTAGGCATCGGGCGATCTCGGGATCAAGCCATTCGGGTAGCCGCAGCCATGATGGCCGTCTACGCGATGTTCCTGGCGGCCCCGTTCCTGGGATTCCGCCTCGCGCTCCCGTACCGGCGCCGCGCCCGGCCCTCACACGTCGAAGCCGGCCGCTTTCCACTCCCGGCGCGCGCGAGCCAGGGCCTGCGCCGACACGGGCTGGCGCCCGTCAATGCTCGGCCACGGCTGGCCCGGGCCGCGGCGGGCCGGGTCCGGCGACCAGTGGTCGTTCGCCACGCGGCGCCGGTCCGCTTCCCGCCGGAAGTCGGGAACGACTTCGGTATTGGAATCGTTCAGGGCGGACCGGTAGGCCAGGATGCCCACGACCGACATCGCCACGCCCCGGTACACGTCCAGGAACGGCGGGCGTCCCGTGCGGATGGCCTCGGCGAACGCGAGCATGACGAACAGGTCGCCGCCGCCGTGGCCGGCGCGCATGGACAGGAGGTGCATGGATGGAAAATCAGGCACGTAGGTCATCGTCTGGGGGTAGCGGCGCGGCTCGTGGTACTGTTCGCGCACCAGCGTCACCTGGTTGCCCCTGCCGTACAGGTACCCGCGGGCGGCGTGGATCCGGGTGGAGATGTTTTCGCCGCGCAGGCTGACTTGCAGCAGCTTGACCACCGCCCGGTTGTCCATGCGCACGGCGATCATCGAGGCGGCGTCGCCGCAGGATGCCCGCAGGCGCGTGACGGGGCTGTCCGGCGCCTTGCGGATCACGAACCCGTTCACCTTGGCCGGCCAGGTCTCCGTGATGTACATGATTGGCGACAGCGCGTGGGTGCAGTAATAGGTGGCCGGGATCCAGTTCCGCCAGTGGCCGAGCCCGGGCGAGAGCCGGTTCCCGCTGTCGGCGTCCATGGGATGGACGTATTCCCCCTCGCCGTACATGAAGCTGCCGAGCGCCCCCGTTTGAAACACGCGCCGCATCTCCTGGTTATGCCGCATGTAGGCGTAGTTTTCGGCAAACAGGTAGACGCGGCCGCTCTTCTCCACGGCCCGCCCCAGTTCCACGCCCTCCGCCAGCGTGTGGCACGCGGCGGTTTCGCTCATGACGTGGAACCCGGCCCGGAGCGCCCGGACGGCAAACGGCGCGTGCTGGTGGAAATAGTTGGCCAGCACTACGGCGTCCATGTCGTGCTCCAGGAACTTGCCGTAGTCGGTGTACACGGCAACCTGCCGGGCCTTGCCCTGGGCCTCCAGCCGGTCCGCACGCACGTCGCACAGCGCCACCAGCTTGAAGCCCGCGTGGCGGGCCATGTCGCCGGCAAAGGTCATCCCCCGCCGAAGCCCCACCACCCCAACCCGGATCTCGCGCGGTGTTCTGGATTTCATGAGTATTCCCGTATTACGACACAATCTGGCCGGCGCCATCCACGATCCACTTGTAGGTGCAAAGTTCGCGCAATCCGATCGGGCCGCGGGCGTGCAGCTTCTGGGTCGAGATCCCCATTTCGGCGCCCATCCCGAAGCGGGCCCCGTCCGTAAACCGGGTGCTGGCGTTCCAGTAGACCGCCGCCGCGTCCACCCCGGCCTGGAACGCCCGCGCCACCGGCTCGGCGCGCGTGACAATGGCCTCGCTGTGCCCGCTCCCGTGCCGGTTGATGTGGATCATGGCCGCCTCAAGCGACTCGACCACCGCCACCCCCATCACGAGCGACAGGTATTCCGTGTCCCAGTCCTCCGGAACGGCCGCCCGGAGGCGCCCGGCGAGTTCGGGCGGCGCCAGGGCCCGGGCGCGTTCGTCGGCGCGCAGCTCGACGCCGCGCGCGGCGAGCGCACGCATGACCCGGGGCAGGAACACGGCGGCCGCGTCCGCGTGGACCAGCAGCTTTTCGGCCGCATTGCAGACGGCGGGCTTCTGGGTCTTGGCGTTGACCACGATCCGCTCCGCCATGTCCAGGTCCGCGTCGGCGTCCACGTACACGTGGCAGTTGCCGGATGCCGCCAGCAGCAACGGCACCGTGGCGGTCTCCTTCAGCGTCCGAATCAGCCCCGCGCCGCCACGCGGAATCAGGACGTCAATGTACCGGTCCATCCGGGCCAGCAGGGCCAGCGCCTCGTGGCCGCCCTGCGCCGCCAGCGACAGGGCGCCGTCCGGCAGTCCGGCGCGGCTCAGCGCCGCGGCGCAGGCGCCCGTGATGAGGGCGTCGGAGCGGCGGGCCATGGACGAGCCCCGCAAGATCACGGCATTGCCCGACTTGAGCGCCAGCGAGGAGGCGTCGGCGCCCACCTCCGGGCGCGCCTCGTAGACGACGGCCACCACGCCCAGCGGCACCCGCACCCGGCGGATGAGCAGTCCGTTCGGACGCACGATGCGCTCGAGCTCTTCCCCCACGGGATCGGGCAGCGCGGCCACGTCCCGCACGCCCTGGATGGTCTGCCGGAGCTTCTCGGGAGTCAACCGGAGCCTCTCCACGATCGGCGCCGCCACACCCCGCTCCTGCGCCTCGGCCACGTCCTGCCCGTTGGCCGCCAGGATGGCCTGGGAGTGCGCCGCGAGTTCGCCGGCCATGGCCTCCAGCGCCGCGCGCTTTGTTTCCGGCGAAAGCGTCGCCAGCCGGAGCGCCGCCTGCCGCGCGGCCCGCCCGGCCGTTTCCAGCGTCTCGATCAGATTGCCCTCCGCGTGTGCTCTCATTCGCACTCCCGTCCGCCGGGCCGCTTCGCCGGGCGTCAGCGCCCAACGGCCTGCTCGATCTCCGCCCGTTCGGCCTGAGTCAGGGGCGGCGCCTCGAGGGCGGCCATGTTTTCCTGCATGTGCGCCCAGCAGCGCGTGCCGGCAATGACCGTGGAAACCCCGTGCAGGCCCAGGACGTATTGAACGGCCAGTTGCGCCGGAGACCGACGCGGGCCGGTGAAGGCCCGCAGCCGCTCCGCCGCCTCGGCGAGGGCGCGCTTCGATTCGGGCTTCTGCCAGCTTCGGCGGTCATCGGGGGCAAACGGCGTGGCGGCCGTAACGGACCCGGCCAGGAATCCCGCGCCGAATACCCCGCGCGCCACGACCCCCACCCCGCACTCGGACGCCGCCGTCAGCAGGCCGGACGCTGCCCGGCCGGAGAGCGGGCTGATCGCCTGCTGGACCACGTCCACCGCGCCGCGCCGGATGAGTCCGATGCCCATGTCGTTCGGGCCGATCGAGACGCCGGTGAAGCGCGTTTTGCCCCGGCGCTTCAGTTCGGCGAGCGCCTCGAGGCACTCGCCGCGCTCGATATCCTCCGGCTTCGGGTTGTGCAGCAGGTAGACGTCCACCGACTCCAGGCCCAGGCGCGCCAGGCTCTCGTCCGCCTGCGCCAGCAGCCGCGCCCGGCTGAAATCGGTCCAAGCCACCCCGCGCACCGCGCCGTGGCCGCCCTTGGTGCAGACCACCCAGCCGGCCCGGTTGCCCTTCAGGGCCCGTCCGATGACCCGCTCGCTGTGGCCGTCGCCGTAGATCGGCGCCGTATCCATGAAGTTCACGCCCGCCTCGCCGCAGCGCGCGATCAGGTCCAGCGACTCGGCGTCGTCCACGGCGCCCCACCCGTGCGCGATGGCGCCCAGCTTCTCGAAGGTGAGCGTCACCGCCCCCCCAATTTCCCAGGCGCCCAGGCTGACAGCGGAGACCTGGAGCCCGGTCCGTCCCAATGTCCGATACTGCATCCGCGCCTCCCCTGTTCCGCCGTGCAAGCCGCGTCGGCGCCTGACTGCATAGCATGGCACGAGTGCCGCGACAAGCGCAATCGCGCGGCCCGGCGAAAATCCCTCGTTCCCGCGCCCGCCCCGCGGCACCCGGACATGGGGCCTGCCGCGTCCCGGGGCCGCGGAGACACCACGCTCCGCGGCCGGGGCCCGGCTGCCCGGGGGGCGGACCGGCCTGTCCGCGGCGCGCCGCCCGGAAAGCGCCCTGCATTATTTTTCGGAAATGCTTGCACGCGGCGGCGGCGGAGTTTATTTTTTCCAGTTTGCGCACTCCGCCAGCGGGGCGCGCCGCGAAAACTCAGACACCGGACGGATACACTCCGCATGACGCGCATCCCGGCCATCGCGATGGCAGCCGCCGGCGCCGCCCTGTTGGGCGGCGGCTGCCTCTCCTCCTCCCGCGTGGACCGGCTGGTTCAATCGGCCGTTATCGGGAAGGCCGGCGCGGTGCCGTCCAGCGAGCAGACCATAACGGACGCCTTCCAGCCCCGTGCACCCGCGGCTCCGGCCTCCGCGCCCATCGCGCTCGACCTCTCCACGGCGCTCACGCTGGCGGCGCGCCACAGCCGCGCGCTGCAGACCCAGCGCGAACGGCTCTATCTCCAGGGGCTCGACACCCTGGCCGCGCGGCGCAGCTTCGGACCGCAATACGACGGCACGCTCGACTACGTGCTGGCCTGGCCCTCGGACGCCGACCGCACCGCCGAGGGCGCGCTGAAGGCCAACGTCAGCCAGATTCTCCCCTCCGGCGGCACGCTTGCCCTCGGCGCCGGCGCCTCGGCCCTCACGCATCCCGGCGGCGGCACGAACGGCACCGACCGCTACCGCAACACGGCCAGCGCCTCGCTGGCCCAACCGCTGCTGCAAGGGGCCGGCCGCGAGGCCAGCCACGAGGCGGAAACCCAGGCCGAGCGCGAGCTGCTGTACCAACTGCGAAGCTTCACGCTCGACCGCCAGGATTTTTCGATCGGGCTGCTGGGCTCCTATTTCTCCCTGCTGATTGACCAGGCCAACGTGGTCAACACGCGCACCAACCTGGACCAGGCCGTATTCCTGCGGCGCCGGTCGGAGGCCATGTTCAGCGTGCGCAAGGCCAAGATTGACGACGTGCTCCGCGCGCGCCAGAACGAGCTCACGGCCAGCAACTCGCTCCTGTCGGCCGAGATCGGGCTGGCCATCAAGGTCAGCCGCTTCCTCGTGGAACTCGGGTTGCCGGCCGACACCCCGGCCTCCCTGACCGGCCATGTGCCGGAGCCCATTCCACTGCCGCTGGACGAGCCGGCCTGCGTGGCGCTGGCGCTCGAGCGCCGGCTCGACCTGCAGACCGAGCGCAACCGCCGCGAGGATGCCGAGCGCCACGTGCGCATCGCCCGCAACGCGCTGCTGCCCCAGCTCGACGCCGTGGGCGACGCCCAGGTCACCGGCCAGTCCCAGGACTCGGCAACCGACCAGGACTACGAGCATGTGCTGTCGGCCAGCCTGCGCCTGGACCTGCCGCTCGACAAGCGGGCGGAGCGCGACGCCCTGCGCCGGCGCCGCATCCAGCTCGACCAGGCCGCCCGCGCCCTGGAGCAGCGGTGCGACGAGATCTCCATCGAGGTCATCGAGAGCGTGCGGCGCCTGCAGGTCCAGGAGCAGACGGTGCGCATGCAGCGGGAAAACATGAGCCTCGCGGAGCGCAACGTGCGCGCCACGATGCTGCGCTTCAAGAACGGCGAGGCCGACAACCTGACCGTCGTGGACGCCCAGGATTCTCTGCTCAACGCCAACAACAGCTACATCCGGGCCCTGGCCGATTACGCCCAGCAGCGGGTGACCCTGCTGCGGAACATCGGGTTGCTGGACGTGGCCGCCGACGGGCGCCTGATCGAACTGGCGGCCGACCGGACGTCTCCGCCGCGGCCGGTGTTCGAGGCGGGCGCCGCTCCCTGATCCGGCACCACACGGGAAGGACACCATGAAACTCAAGCTCATCCTGGCGGCCGGCGCGGCGGCCGTTCTCCTCATCACCGTCCAGGGGTTCCGCGGCCGGACGCCCGGCGCGCCCGACCCCGGGCACCGGCTGACGGCGCGCGTGACGCAGAACCCGATGGTCATCACCGTCAAGGGAGCCGGCGCGATCCAGGCGGTGAATCCGAACAAGATCCTGCCGCAGATCAAGCGCCAGGCGACGCTCACCTTCCTGGCTCCGGAAGGCAGCCAGGTGCAGAAAGGCGACGTGGTGGCGCGCCTGAACACCGACGAACTGGACCGGGAGATCAGCAGCCGCGAAACGACGCTGATCAAGGCGCAGACGGACGCCGAGGCGGCGCTGACGGCGCTGGAAATCCAGAAGATGGACAACGAGGTCAGCGTGGCCAAGGCCCAGCAGGAGCTGACGGCCGCCGAGCTGGAACTCGAGAAGTTCCGGCTTGCGGACGAGCCCGTGGACACGCGGGAAGCGGAACTCGCCGTCCAGACGGCCGAAAGCGACCTCTCGCGGGCCCAGGACGCCTACCGCGACTACCAGGCCCTGTTCGAGGAGCAGTTCGTGACGGCCGATGACGTGGAGGAGAAGCGCATTGACCTCGAGAAGAAGAAAGTGCAGCTCGAGACCTCGCGCATCAAGCTCACCGTGCTCAAGCAGTACGGGCTGCCCGTGCGCCGGGCAGCGGCACAAGGCCGGATGGCGAGCGCCAAGGCCGCGCACTCCAAGGCCATCAAGGAATGCGACATGCAGTTGCGCAGCAAGACCCAGAACGCCACCATGGCCGACATGAACCTCAAGCGGGCGCAGGAGGACCTGCAGCTCCTGAAGGACGAGCGGGCCGGCTACGAAATCCGGGCGCCGGTGTCCGGCGTCCTGAACTACGGCGACCCCGACGAGTGGTGGCGCTACCGCAACATCCAGGTCGGCGGCTCGGTCTACCCCGGCCGGGCCTTCCTCAACATTCCGGACATGTCCTCCGCGCGGGCGGTGGTGGTGATCCTCGAGGCCGACATTTCCAAGGTCAAGCTGGGCCAGAAGGCGACGATCCGCAGCGAGGCCATGCCGGGCCGCACCTTCAGCGGAGAGGTCACCAAGGTCCCCGAGGTGGCCAGCCGGGCCAACTGGCAGGAAGGCAACCAGTTCAAGGTGGAAATCCAGATCACGAACGGCGCCGACCTCAAGACCTATTCCTGCGAGGCGGAAATCGTGGTGGACGCCGTGGAATCCGCGGTCCAGCTTCCGCTGCCCGCCATTTTCCACGAGGCGGACCGGTACGTGGTGTATCCCGTGTCCGGCGGCAGCCACGCGGCCGTCGAGGTGAAGCTGGGCCGGACCTCGACCGAATCAGTCGAAATTCTCAGCGGCGTCCAGCCCGGCATGCACGTCTATCTCTCGGCGCCGGGCCAGACGGACAAGAAGCCGCGCGATCCCGCCTAGCCGGAACGCGACGCCATGATCAAGCTGGTGGACGTCAACAAGGAGTTCGCGCTGGGCGACGGCGTGCGCGCCCTGCGCAACGTCAACCTCACCATCGCCGCGCGCGAGTACGTGGGAATCCTCGGCCCGTCGGGCTCGGGCAAGTCCACCTTGCTGTACATCCTCGGGTTGCTGGACAGCCCCTCGGACGGCGTGGTGCTCTTCGACGGCCTGGACACCGCCCGGCTCTCGGACACGGCCCTCTCGGCGCTGCGCGGCCGAAGCATCGGCTTCGTGTTCCAGGCCTACCACCTGGTGCCGCACCTGACCGTCCTCGAAAACGTGGCCCTGCCCCTCTACTACCAGGGCCTGGCGCCCCGCGTGCGGTTCGACCGCGCCCGCGCCCACATCGAGCAGGTCGGCCTCGCGCACCGCCTCAACCACCTGCCCGCCGAACTGTCGGGCGGCGAACGCCAACGGGCGGCCATCGCGCGGGCGCTGGTCACGGGGCCGCGCCTGATCCTGGCCGACGAGCCCACGGGCAACCTGGACTCGAAAAACGGCCGCGAGATTCTCGAGCTGTTCGAACGCCTGCATGCCGAGGGCAAGACCGTCGTCATGATCACCCACGACCTCGCCATCGCGCGGCGCTTCCCGCGCGTGCTCCGCATGGCCGACGGCACCCTGCAGGAGGGCGCCCCATGAGCCCACTGGCGCTGCTCGAGCTGGCCCGGGAAGGGATTCGCAACCTGATGCGCCACAAGGTGCGCTCGCTGCTCAGCCTGCTGGGCATCGTCATCGGCGTGGGCTCGGTGATCGCCATGCTGGCCGTCGGAGAAGGCGCCCAGCGCCAGGTGCTCAAGGACATCGGCGGGCTCGGCTTGAACAATATCATCGTGGATTCCGAGCTGCCCTCGAGTCTCAACATTCCCCTGGAAGCCGGCGAAACGCGCGGCGCATTTCAATACGGGCTCGTCCCGCGGGACGTGGACCAGATCCGCGCCGTGTTTCCCGGCGCCACAGTCCTCACGGGGCATCTCATCAAGCAGAAAATCCACTACCGCAGCACGCGCCTGGAGGCCGTGGTGCTGGGCATCCCGCCCCGCTATTTCGACCTGTTCCCCACCCGCCTGCTGGAGGGCCGGCTGCTCGTCGAGGCCGACGAGCAGCAGCAGCACCGGGTGGCCGTGGTGACGGAATCGGTGGCCCGGTCCATGCCGGCGCTCGGCGGCGCGCTCGGGAAGACCCTGCGCATCGGCGGCTATTATTTCGATATCGTCGGCATCGTCGCGCTGCCGGCCGAGAAGGGCGGCGCCGTGCTGCTGCCCTACCGCAGCGCCCGGAACCTGTTTGGCGTCGTCACGCGCAGCGACGAAGCCGGCCAGGAAGAATATACCCGCAACGAGGTCGGCCGGATCGTGCTGCACCTCGAGGACGAGCGGATCATCCCCGAGGCCGCGTCCGTCGTGGAGCGGCAGCTGCTTCAGAACCACCCGATGCGCGATTTTTCGATCAGCGTGCCACTGGCCCAGCTCCAGGTCGCCCAGCAGACCCGCAAGACCTTCGACCTGGTGCTGATTGTCATCGCCTCCATCTCACTGGTCATCGGCGGGATCGGGATCATGAACATCATGCTCACCATCGTCATGGAGCGCATCCAGGAAATCGGGATCCGGCGCGCCCTGGGCGCCTCGCAGCGCGACATCCTGCTGCAATTCCTGGCCGAAACCGTGGTGCTGTCCACCAGCGGGGGGCTCATCGGCTGCCTGCTCGGCGTGCTCTCGGTGCCCCTCATCTCGCGGGCCACCCACTGGCCGGGCGTGTTCACGCCCTCGGCCATCCTCATCGCCCTGGTGTTCTCGTGGCTGGTCGGGCTGGTCTTCGGCATCGTGCCCGCCATGCAGGCCGCGCGGCTCGACCCGGTCGAATGCCTGCGGCACGAATGACGCCCGGGCACGGTCCGGCGCTCCCGGCTTCGGCCCCGCGGCTCGCCGGGCACTGCGCGGCGACACCGGCGCCGATGCGGGTCAGGGGGTCGAATCCAGCGTCTGGATGATCCAGGCGGGCTCCACGCCGGAGCCGGCCACCACGTTCAGACGCGCCTTTTCGAGGACCTGCTTGAGCTCCTCGGCGCTCAGCTCGGCGCGGAAGAGCGGCACCTCGATCGCGGTGTCGGCCCGGATCAGGAGCTGCTTGCTGACGTCCCGGTAGCCCGCCTTGCCGACGGTGATCGTGTGGTCGCCGGCATAGAGCTCGAACCCCTCGAGCGGCGTCGAGCCGATCAGCAGCCCGTCAATCTCCACCAGCGCGGGATCGGCCTCGCCGGCGCGGACGGTCAGCTTGACCTTCGGCCGCGCGTCCTGCTGGGCGCGGCGCTGCTGCAGCCGGGCCTGGAGAGCGGGCACGGCCTTCGCGACGGCATCCTGCAGCAGGCGGACGACGTCGTCTTCGCCGAGGGAGGTCCGGTGCGACTCCGACTGGCGGAAGCTCCGGGTTGCGGCGCCCTCGACCATGGCGATCACGGCGCCGTCGCGCGTATCGAGCGCCTGGATGGCAACCCGCAACGCCAGGGTCTGGAACTCGGTCTTGAAGCCGCCCTGGTTGACCGTCTCCGTGCCGGGCGAATAGCTCAGGAGGCTGCCCCGGAGCACGGCATCGGCGCGGACCGCCTGGGCCGCTTTCAGGAACGACGGCGTGGCCGGGCGCCCGGCTCCGGCCGGGGCCGGCGCGGCGATCTGCGCGATAAACTCGCGCCGGTCAATCAGCACGAACGCCGCCTCGTTGGCCAGGGCGCCGCCGAGCGCCGCAACGCCCTTGTCGGCCACCGCCGCCGGGGTTACGCCGCCGACGAGCGCGGCATCGGCCGGGGCGCTGGCCTGGTTCTCGAAATCCAGCAGAGCCACGCGCAGGGGCTCGCCGGCCGACTCGGCGGCGAAGGCGGCGCCGGCCAGGCAGGACACGAGGACACTCATCCGCAGGGTGCGCATCATGGGTCGTTCCTCCTAGGATGCCTTGACATGATAAATGAAACAGACGAGCAGCAACAGCACCAGGGCGATCATGACGATTGCCTTGTTGCGGAGCACCCGGCTGTCGTGGCGCGTCGGCCGCAGGTTCTGGAAATGGCCGGCCATGAAATAACTGGCGAATTTCCGCCGGACGGCGTGGGGCTCGGAATCCACCGGGTCAACCCGCGACGCCGCCCCCGCGGCCGGCGGCGCCGGCCGGCCCGGCGCCCGGCCGAACAAGTCGAGATCCTGCAGGGGGTCGCCGGGCGGCGCCGCCGGTGCCGGCCCGGGCGGCGCGCCGGCCGGCGCGGAGCGCCCGGCCGACCGGAGCTCGGTCCGGACCTGCTCCATTTCGCGCCGCAGTTCGCGGAGGCGCCGGTCAATCACGGACTGTTTTCTTCTTCCGAACATCGGGCGCGTCCCGTTCCGGCGGGCCGAGCGGAGGCCCGGCCGGTTACAGACCCCGGATCACGAGCAGGACGATCAGAGCCACCAGCACGATGATCAGCGGCAAGCTGAAGGCAAATCCCGCCCGGAGGCAATCCCCGAAGCGGCGCGGGACGGCCGAGAGGTCCGGCTGCCCGCCCGCGAGCAGGGGGGTCACGGACAACCCGTTGACGCGGCTCTCCCGCAGCGCCTCGACACGGGCCGTGGCCTGGTTGTACTCCTTGCGCGTGGTCTCGATGATCACCAGGGCCTTGCTCAAGGCGTCGCGCAGGCCGGCGCTGTCGGCGGGCCAGGTTTCCTCGCTGAAGCCGCGCATGGCCTGCAGCATGTCCTTGAAGCGGGCCTCGGTCTCGCCCAGGAGCGCCAGGCGCTGGTTGAGCGACACGCTTTCCCGGTCAAGCGCCACGAGGCTCTTCTCGAGGTGGTCAATCATCTCGCGCTTGCCGGCCTCGTACTTCTCCTGGTTGCTGCGCAAGTGCTCGAGCGTGCTCTTTTCGCGCTCCAGCGATTCCTGCCGCGCGCGCAGGCGCTCGAGTTCGTCCATCTTCGTCGCCACCTGGCTGTTCAGTTCCTCCTTGCGCCGCGCCAGGGGTGTCAGGTTCAACTCGGCCGCGGGCACCGCGTCGGAGCGCGGCGCATCTGACCCGGCCACGCCCTGCTGACCGGGCCCGATCTTGACTTCGCGGACGGCGTCCCGGCGCCGGATCAGATCGTCGTCTATGAAATCCGTGTTGCTCATGCCTGCACTCCTGGATTAGGGGGGGATCACGAGAGTCTGGCCCACCGAGAGCCG
>CAZUYI010000023.1:15226-15444 GCA_964624095.1 uncultured Verrucomicrobiota bacterium
GCGTCCTGAATTTTGCGCCACGACCGCGGGTCGTGATAGACCGTGGCGGCGATCCGCGAGAGCGTATCCCCGCGCTGCACGACGTACCGCCTGCCCGCCGGGGCGGCGGTCGCGGCGCCCGGGTCGGCGGCCGGACCGTCCGCCGGCGCCGCCGGGGCGGCCAAGGCGGTGCGCGTCTGGGCGAGGTTGGCCCGGAGCTGCCGCACGGTGCGGCGGAT
>CAZUYI010000024.1:0-2517 GCA_964624095.1 uncultured Verrucomicrobiota bacterium
CCGCGCCGGCGCGCCAGCGCGCGGGATCCGACCCGTAAAAGAACGAGATCGTCGTTGCGGCGCGCGCGCCGCCTTGCACGTCCACCGGCCCCGCGCCCGCCCAGCGCTCGGCCACCACGGCGACGCCCGAGCCAGCCGGCCCCGGCAGCGCGTAGACCAGGTCGCCCGAGGCGGTCACATAGACCGCGCCCGCCCACGTGCGGGCCGCGAACCGGACGGCTGGGTCGGCGATCTGGCCGGCATTTTCGACGAACGGCAGCGACGCGCGCGACGCCTGCTCCAGCATCGAGCGGCCGGCCGGCGCCGGCCCGGCCCACGCGGCCGCGCACAGACCCGCCACCCCGCCCACCAGCCGCCGCCTCCACCGCCCATGCCGCCCATTCATGCATCATTCCTTTCGTTACGGCGCTACCGGACCCCGGATCGCCGCGTGGCCGATCACGGCGCCGGACGCGGCCCGCCCGGGGGCCGGCGCAGGGCGCCCGCCAGGTGCAGCGTCTGGGCCGGCAACGCGAACTCGATGCCCGCCTCGCGGAACCGGCGATGGATCTCGAGGTTCACCCGCTCGCCGAAGGCCATGAAGGCCCAGTAATCCGGCGGATGATACCAGTAGATGGCGAGCAGGGAAAGGGCATCCTTGCCCAATTCGCTGAAGAACACGCGCGGCGGCCAGGCCGGATCCAGGCCTTCGTGGTCCCGGAGCACGTCCTTGAGAATCTCGACCGCACGCCGCACCCGGTCGGGCGGCGTGTCGTACGGCAAGGCCAGGTTCATCACCCGCCGGATGGAAGGCCGGCGCCCGATATTCAGGATGGCCTTGTTCGCCAACTCGCTGTTCGGGATCGTCACCAGATGGCCGTCCAGGGTCCGAATCCGCGTCGAGCGGAGCCCCACGTCTTCCACCGGCCCGTCGAAGCCGTCCACCACGATCCGGTCCCCCAGTTCGAAGGGCTTGTCCGCGAATATCATCAGCGAGCCGAAGAAATTGCGGATCGTGTCCTGGGAGGCCATGGCCAGCGCCAGCCCGCCCAGGCCGATCCCGGCCAGGAGCGACGTGAGCGGCTTGTCGCTGACCTGCGTGGCGACCTGCAGCGCGCCCAGCAGCACCACGGCAATTCGGAGGCTCTTGCGCACCACCGGCACGAGCATGTCGTCTATCCGGCTCTGCGTGCGGGCGGCCGCGCGCTCGAGCCAGGCGCTGAGCGCGTCCACCAGTCCGTAGGCCAGCCACGTGAGGGCCACGACCAGCAGGATCCCGGTCATGGTGTCGGCGCCGTGGCGCACCCGCTCGTTCAGGCGGAGTCCTTCGAGGCCGGCCTCCAGTCCGACCAGGAAGCCGAGCAGGGGCATGGTGCGCGCGGCGGCGGCGAGCAGCAGGCTCAGGACCGGCCGGTCCCGGCGTTCGAGCCGCGCCGCGTAGGTCGTGAGGACGAACCGCGCCGTGTAGCCGGCGAGCAAGCCGACCAGCAAGGCGCCCGCGAACAGCGCCAGGCGCCACAGTTCGTTGCCAAACAGGATCGTCGTGTGGAGGAGCGCCGGGCCGATCATGCTGTAGTATCCCGCGGGACCCCGGCGCGCGCGGCGCCTTCCGCCGCGCCGGAGCGCCAAATGGACGCCCGGTTTCGCGCGCGGCCGTCAGGGCGTCTTGCGGTGTTTTTCCAGGTAGCGCTGGTGATATTCCTCGGCCCGGTAAAACGGGCCGGCGGGCACAAGCTCGGTGACAATCGTTTTGCGAAACAGCCCGCTTTTCTGCACGCGGGCCCGGGAGGCCTGTGCGGCCGCCTGCTGGTCCGGGGTGTGGTAGAAAATCGCCGAGCGGTACTGGGCCCCGATATCCGGTCCCTGGCATTTCAGCGAGGTGGGATCGTGCAGGCGCCAGAACGCCTCGAGCAGCGTGTCGTAGGAGACCGCGTCCGGATCGAACAGAATGTCCACCGCCTCGGCGTGGCCGGTCTGGCCCCGGCAGACCTCCTCGTAGGTCGGGTCGGCCACCGTGCCGCCCGTGTAGCCAACCGTCACCTCGCGGACGCCGGGCACGCGCCGGAACGCGGCCTCGACGCCCCAGAAACAGCCGGCCGCGAACGTGGCCTTCTGCAGGGGCCGTCCGCCGGGGTTCGCAGCGGACGCCCTCGGCACAAAGGTCAGCGCCACGGAGTTCAGGCAATAGCGTTTTCCGGCAGGCGGCGGGCCGATGTAGACCGCCTCGTCGGCCATGCGAACCCCCGCCTCGGCCAGGCGTTTCATCACGTGCGCTGCCGGCCGCCCCGCGTGTCGGGGCGCTCCAGGATGTGCGCTTCGTCCACGGGCTTGAAGAAGCTCGGCCAGCCGGTGCCGGAATCGTACTTGGCGTCCGCGTCGAACAGCGGCAACTCGCAGCACACGCAGAGATAGGCGCCGGGCTTCTTGTGGTCGAAAAACGCGCCGCAGAACGCCGGCTCGGTGCCCTGCCGGCGCGTCACGCGGTACTGTTCCTCCGTCAGCAGCGCCTGCCACTCGGCATCGGTCTTGACGATTTTT
>CAZUYI010000024.1:2527-15225 GCA_964624095.1 uncultured Verrucomicrobiota bacterium
ACCATCGCATCCGCAACGGCTCGATGCTCAACCCGCCGGCCGCCCAGCAGGCCGGACCGCGCCAGGTAATACAGCAGGGTCATGAGGGACGTCACGGCGGCGGCCACGTAGGTCAGGAAGGCCGCGTTCAGCACCTTGCCCGCCGCGTCCCGCTCGCGCTCCGATACGATGCCGGCGGCCGCCATGCCCCGCTTGGCGCGGGCGGTGGCGTTCCATTCCACGGGCAAGGTGACCAGGGCAAAGGCGAAGGCCAACCCGAAAAGCAGGATGGCCGCCCAGAGCAGGGCCGGGCTGCGCATGAGCAGCCCGGCGAGAAACACGAAATAGGAGGCATGCGTGCCGATCTGGACGGCGGGGACCAGGGCGGACCGGAGGTGGAGCGGGGCATAGCGCGCGGCATGCTGCAGGGCGTGCCCGGCCTCGTGGCAGGCGACGCCGATCGCGGACAGGGAGTCCGAATCGTATACCGCCGGCGAGAGCCGCAGCACGCGCGAGCGCGGGTCGTAGTGGTCGCTGAGGAACCCGTCCACCCGCTCGATGCGCACGCCGCCGACGCCCGCCCGCTCCAGCATGCGCGCCGCGGCCCCGGCGCCCGTCAGTCCCGAGCCCGCGCGGACCCGGGCATAGGCGGCGAAGGTGCGCTGCGTGACGAACGTGGCGATCCCGGCCAGCGCCATGGCCGGCAGCAGGAACACGAAATACATCGGATCGAGCACCATACCCGCCTGCCTCCCACCCCGGCGGGCGCAAGCCCGCGCGCGGCGCGCCGGCTCCGCCCAACCGTTTCAGGTACGCATTGTATGGCGCGCCGCCGGCCTGTCAAGATCCGCCCAGCCGGCGGGCGCTGGACGCGCCCGGAGAAGGAAGGTCTTGATCGGCGTCGGGATCGCTATGGGCGCCCGCCTCGCGCGGGCAGATGTGTTAGAGCCCGCCGTTCGGGTACTGGGAACGCGAACACGGGAAACCTCCCGCGCCGGATGGCCCCCAAGTAGCGCGGAAATCCGTCCCGCGCGGTGACTGGCCCGCCCGCTAGCGAGGGAATCCGTCCCGCGCGGAATGGGCCCCAGGGGGGTCTGCATGGCCGCGGCGCTCACCCTGCGCGGCATCGGAGTGCCGCGCTACCAAGGCACCCGCACGGGATGGCCCCCAGTAGCGCGGGAATCAGTCCCGCGCGATGACTGGCCCCCCCAGTAGCGCGGGAATCTGTCACGCGCGGGATGAGCCCCAGGATGGTCTGGATGGCCGCGGCGCTCACCCTACACGGCATCGGAGTGCCGCGCTACCAAGGCGCCCGCGCCGGCCTGGATGACCCGAGACCGAGCCCCGATCGGCCTCACGCGTTTACTCGCGTCTGTTCAATCGCTTCTCGCGAGGCGGGGCGCGACCCTGGCGCGGCGGCGGGGCGCGCAACTTGGAGATTGACTCCCCGCCGATCCCGGAGTAAGGTGCGCCCCGTTTTTTTCGGCATGGCCGTCCGGAGCGCCCGGATCGGGCGCCAACCCGGCGGCCGGCTGGAACCCAACGAAAGGAGCGGCGCGGCAATGCATCGTGATCTCTCGACCTGGAAGCGCGCGTGGATCGGCCTGGCGGCGTTCGGACTGGGGGCTGTCGCGGCCCGCGCGGACGGACCGGCCCTCGAAGCGGCCACGTCCATTACCCCCGCCTGGTGGATTGCCCCGATCGGCGCCGTGCTGGCACTCGTGTTTGCCGCCTATTTCCACCGGCGCATGATGAGCGCCCCGGCCGGCTCCGCGAAGATGACGGAAATCGCCGGCTACGTGCGCGAAGGCGCCATGGCCTACCTCATGCGCCAGTACAAGGTCGTGGCCATGGTCTTCCTGGTCCTGATGGCCGTCCTCGGACTCCTGGCCGTCTTCGGCGTGCAGAACCCGTTCGTGCCCATCGCGTTCCTGACCGGCGGCTTCTTCTCCGCCCTCTGCGGCTACATCGGCATGACCACGGCCACCCGGGCCTCCTCCCGCACGGCCCAGGGCTGCAGCGAGAGCCTGAACCGCGGGCTGCAGGTCGCCTTCCGCGCCGGCGCCGTCATGGGCCTGGTGGTCGTCGGGTTCGGCCTGATCAATATCGCGCTGTGGCATCTCATCCTCGACAAGCTGGTCTATTCCGCCGCGCACATGGCCGACGGCCTGACCTTCCTGGGCATGACGGTCGTCGAAAAGGGCTGCACGCCGGTGCAGAAGCTGGTCCACGTGGCGACCACCATGCTGACCTTCGGGATCGGCGCCTCGACCCAGGCGCTCTTCGCCCGCGTGGGCGGCGGCATCTACACCAAGGCGGCCGACGTCGGCGCCGACCTGGTCGGCAAGGTCGAGGCCGGCATCCCCGAAGACGATCCGCGCAACCCGGCGACGATCGCCGACAACGTCGGCGACAATGTCGGCGACGTCGCCGGCATGGGCGCCGACCTGTACGAGTCGTACTGCGGCTCGATCCTGGCCACCGTCTCGCTCGGCGCCGCCCTGGGCACCAGCCAGGGCTTCGACAAGGCCGTCGGGCTGATGACCGCCCCGCTGGTCGTGGCGGGAGTCGCCATCCTGCTCTCGATTCTCGGCATCTTCCTGGTGCGGACCCGCGAGGGCGCCAACCAGAAACAACTGCTGCGCGCGCTGCTCACGGGCACGCTGACCTCCTCGATCCTGATCATCCTGGCCGTCGTGGCGATGGCCTGGCTGGGCATGATCGCCTGGGGCATCGTGGGCTCGGTGGTCGCCGGGCTGCTGGCCGGTGTGCTCATCGGCCAGGCGACGGAATACTACACCTCGGCCGACTACCGGCCGACGCGCGGGATCGCCGAGCAGGCCAAGATGGGGCCGGGCACCACGATCATTGACGGGCTGGCCACCGGCATGTACTCGACGGCCCTGCCGGTCATCGTGATCGTGCTGGCCATCCTGTTCGCCTTCGGCTTCGCCGACGGCTTCCACAACATCGCCATGGGCCTGTACGGGATCGGGTTCGCGGCCGTGGGCATGCTCTCGACGCTCGGGATCACCCTGGCCACCGACGCCTACGGGCCGATCGCCGACAACGCCGGCGGCAACGCCGAAATGGCCGGGCTGAAGCCCGAGGTACGCGAGCGGACCGACGCGCTCGATGCGCTGGGCAACACCACGGCGGCCACCGGCAAGGGATTCGCGATCGGGTCGGCGGCGCTCACGGCCATGGCCCTGCTGGCCGCCTACATCGAGGAAGTGAAGATGTGGATCGGCAAGCTGGCGGGCGCCGCGGGCGAGTACCTGGGCTTCACGCGGGTCCAGGCGGAGCTGGCGGAAATCCCATCGTTCGTGGAGGCCTTCGACCTGCACATCATGAACCCGCTGCTGCTCTGCGGGCTGTTCCTGGGCGGCATGATGGCCTTCCTGTTCTGCGCCATGACGATGAAGGCCGTGGGCCGGGCCGCCGGCGACATGGTCAACGAGGTGCGGCGCCAGTTCAAGGAGAAGCCCGGGATCATGGCGGGCACGGACAAGCCGGACTACGCCCGCTGCGTGGCGATCTCCACGGCGGGTGCCCAGCGCGAGATGATGGTCCCGTCCCTGATGGCCATCGTGGTGCCGGTCCTCACCGGGCTGGTGCTCGGCGTGGCGGGCGTGCTGGGCCTGCTGGCAGGCGGGCTGGCCACCGGGTTCGTGCTGGCCACGATGCTGAACAACGCCGGGGGCGCCTGGGACAACGCCAAGAAGTTCATCGAGAAGGGCCACTTCGGCGGCAAGAAGCTGCCCGACGGCAGCAAGAACCCGGTCCACGCGGCGGCCGTCATCGGCGATACGGTCGGCGATCCCTGCAAGGATACCAGCGGCCCGTCGCTGAACATCCTCGTCAAGCTGATGAGCATGGTCTGCATCGTCTTTACGCCCGTGGTCATCAAGTGGGCGCCGGCGATCCAGAAGTGGCTTGGACTGGCGGGCAGCTAGGCTTCCGATCCGGACGCCGAGTCACGAGCCGGCTGGGTTAGCACAACGCCCCGGGCGCGACGGCGCCGCTGGGTCGGCCATGCCATGATTGCGACTTTCCTCGGCACGGGCACCTCGAGCGGGGTGCCCGCCATCGGCTGCCGGTGCACGGTGTGCTGCTCCGGCGACCCGCGCAACACGCGCCGGCGCTCGAGCCTCTACGTGCAGGCTGCCGGCCGGCACCTGGTCGTGGATACCCCGCCGGATTTCCGCGAGCAGGTGCTGACCTTCGGCGTGCCGCGCGTGGACGCGGTCTGCATCACGCACGCGCATGCCGACCACATCTTCGGGCTGGACGACATCCGCCGGTTCAACGAGGTCCAGAAAGAATCCATTCCGGTGTTCGGCGCGCCGGCCACCGTGGCGGCCCTGGAACGCTTCTTCCCCTACGTGCGCCAGCCGGCCCGGCCGGGCCTGTCCTACCCGCGGGTCGAGTTCCGCGCCATTACCGGCCCGTTCCAGCTCGGCGCGCTACGGGTCGAGCCGATCCCGGTCGAGCATGCCGGCCTGGACACGCTCGGGTTCCGACTCGATGCCGACGGCCAATCCCTGGCCTATATCCCGGACTGCCATGGGCTCGATGACGCCGCGGCCGCGCGCCTCACAGGCCTGGATTGCCTGATCCTTGACGCCCTGCGCCCCACGCCGCACCCAACGCATTTCACGCTGGCTGAAAGCCTGGCGGTGCTCCGGCGCCTGGGCGCGCGCCAGTCGTGGATCACCCACATGAGCCACCACCTCGATTACGAAACCACCCGCCGCGGGTTGCCGCCCGGCGTCGGCATTCCCTACGATGGGCTGGCGCTCGACGTGGGGACCCCGCCGCCCGGCTGACCCCGGGCTGGCCGGCGTCGGGCGCGGGCCCGGCCCTCACCAGTCGTCGGTGCGGAACGGCGAGGCGGGCAGGCCGTCCTTGTTGTAGAGCAGCCCGCCGATCGGGCCTTCGCTGAACGCGTAGCGCACGGCCGCGGGCTCCGGCACGGCCGGGCTCGAGACCACGACCTCGGACCCTTCGATCACGGCCTCCGCCCAGTGCCACGCGCGGTCCTTCCCGGCGACGGCAAACCACTGGAGCGTCCCGCCCGGCACCGCCCGCACCGGCTCGAGGCCGTGCTTCGCTCCAACCATCAGGCCGCTGCCGGCATAATCGAACCGGATCCGGACCTTGCCGCCCTCGATGGCGTGCTCCCTGTAGAGCGGCCCGCAGTACGGAAGATCGCGCTGGAACTCGTTGGCCAGGGCCCAGCGGGCGAGCCGGGCGCCGACGTCCTGCTTGTTGTGCGGGTGGCTCTGGTCCGGGTCGCCGAGATCAATGATCACGATCAGGCCCGTGTTGGGAATGGCCCGGAAGGCCTGCAACTGGGCCTCGCGCAGCAGCGTCCAGCCGTAGCTGCCGGCGGGAGTGTTCGTGTCGCTGCGTTGGAAGTTGGGTTCCTGGACGATATACACCGGGAAGTCGCCCTGCCCCCACAGCAGGCGCCAGCCACCGATAAGCGCCTTCAACTTGTCGCGGTAGCCCTTCCCGTGATTGGCCGCACCCTGGTACCAGACGGCGCCGTGCAGGGCAAACGGGACCAGCGGCCGGATCATGCCGTTGAAGAGTCCGGCGGCCGTCCCTTTGTCCGCCACGCCGCGCGCGGGCAGGGCCGGAACCGCGGGAAGGGCCTCGCCGGCCTGGAGCGCCTGGTAGGCCTCGGGCACCCACGCTTTAATGTGTTCGATGTACTGGCTGTTCCGGTTGCGGACGGCATCCGTGGGCATATCCCCGGATTCAATCCGCGCCACAATGTCCTTGAATTCCGGCTGCCGTTTGAAGCCCTCGAGCGGCGTCCACGCCTCGATCGGCGTGCCGCCCCAGCTGCAGTTGAGCAGGCCCACCGGCACGTCCAGCGCGCGGGCAAGGTCCCGGGCGAAAAAATAGCCCGTCGCCGTAAACGTCCCCACGGTGTTCGTCGCGCAGACGAGCCAGGCGCCGCCGTCGGTGTCGGTCAGCGGCGTAAAGCTGGAAACCCAGGGTGCTTTGAAGTGGCGGATGTGCGGGAAGTGGGCGGCCTCCGCGACGTCCGACGCGGCGTTCGTCAGCTTTCTCATCAGCATTTGCATGTTCGATTGGCCCGAACAGAGCCAGACCTCGCCGACCAGCACATCGCGGACCACGAGCTCGCGGTTGCCGCCTCGCACGGTCAGCTCGGCGGGCGCCTTGCTGGGCTGCAGCGAATCCAGCGTGACGCGCCACGTGCCGTCCGCACCCGCCGCGGCGGTCCGGGTCTGGCCGCCAAACGAAACCGTCACGGACTCGCCCGCCTCCGCCCAGCCCCAGACGGGCACGGGCCGGCCGCTCTGCAGCACCATGTGATCGCCAAACACCTCCGGCAGCCGGAGGCCCGTGAAGGGACGCCGGGCCGCCCGGATCTCGAGCGGGGCGGCCGCGAGGCGAAAGCCGCCGATGCCGCTGATAACCGCCGCGGCCAGGACATGCTCGCCTTGAGACAGGCGGACCTCGAAGCTGTGATTGTCCGCCGCGACGCCCGGCTTGCCGTTCCCCTTGTCGAGGGTGTTGAAGACCGGGGCTCCGTCCACCCACCACTGCATCCACCAGTCGGCGCCGGCCCCTATCCGGACGATGACATCCTGCGCCGCCTTCACGGGCGCCAGCAGGTACGCCGTCCGGCCGCGCGCGGCCCCGCCGAACAAGGCCGCAAGGTCCAGCTGCCCCGCGCGGTCCGGGGACACCGTCCGGGCCTCGTACCGCTGGCCCCCGATCTCCAGCGCCTCCGGAATGGCCTCGAGCGAGGACCCCGGCAGCAAGGCCGCCCGGGAGGGCGTCCCCTCCGCCTCCATCGCCGCGGGAGGCGGCACGGGCCCGAAGGCGTGCCAGGCTTCAGGCCACTCGAGGCCGGACGCAGGCGCACACCGCCACGCCGCGATGAGGTTCAGACCGACCACTATCCACCGATTCAGGTGTGTTTTCGGCATGGGCGCCTCCGAGGATGAATGTCTTCTTCACCGTTACGGTTATCGTCTCTTCACTACCCGTTTGCACCATGGTGCTTAGCCTGGCTTGGACCGGCGTCCGCGGCGCGTGATCAAGGCCGGGCTCCGGCTCAACGCAGGCGGAACAGCGCGCCGGCCGGCAGGAACTCGTAGGCGCCCATGTCCGCCCGGAGGCTGAACGGGTCAATGCGGGTCCGCCCGGCCAGGTCCCGCGCGCCGTCCATCCAGGGCTCGTTCGTGCCGGCGTTGACGGTGGGCGAGTCGGACGCCGGTCGGTAATCGCCGCCCGCGAAGTCCTGGAACGTCGGAGGTTCCGTAATGTTGCCCTGGCCGGCCGGCAGGTTGCCGGGCGCGCACGAATAAGAGATATTCGCTTCCACGCCCGCAGCATACTTCACGTCATTCCCATAGCTGCCCGCCACCTTGTTGCTGTAGACGATGCAGTTCGTCATGGAACTGCCGGCAAACAAGTTCACCGCCGCGTGCGTTGCGTTGCCAGCCACATTGCTCACGATCGTGCAGCCCGAGAGTGCGAAGACGCCATAAAGAATACTCCGGCTGTCGTAGGTGAACGTCGTGGTTACATTGTCGCAGACCAGGCAATTGTACAGCAAGCCCGTGCTGGTGGCAACCGTTTGAAGCCCGGGGCCGCGGCCCGCCAAATTATCCCGGATTTCGCAATCTCTGATCTCGAGGGCCAGGCCCGCGGTGGGAACAACAATCGCGCCGCCGGAGCTTAATGAGCCTTCCGCCGTGTTTCCGCGGATCACGCAATTCGAAACCACGTGCCCGCCGTGAGCATAATATAACCCGGCGCCGGCGCCGCCGAGGCTGCAGTTGCTTTCCACCAGGGAATCGAAGATCGTCACGCTATAGCCGCCGGCGCCCTTGCTTTGCGCGGAGTTGCCGCTGATCGTGCAGTTGCGCACGAGGGTCGAGTAGCCAATGCCGGCGGCGCACCCGTCATTGCCCCCGACCGCGTAATTCCCCTTGATTACGCAGCCGGTGATGGTGCCCATCAACAGACTCGTCCAGGCCCTGTATAGCATAATGCCGCCACCCATCTGGCCGCTGAAGTTGCTGGCCACCGTCGAGCCCGAGATCACCGCCTGCGTCACGCCGCCCAGGGTCTGCCGGATGATGATCCCGCCGCCTTGCCATTCGCTCACGTTGTTCGAGACCAGCGTGCCGTACACCCGCATCTCGTGGTTGGTGGCGCTCACGTCCAAGGCGATTCCGCCTCCGCCGCTCCCGCCTCTTTTGCTGGCCACCGTATTGTCCGCCACCACGCAGTTGCTGATAACTCCGTACTTCCACACGACCGCCCCGCCGCCCGGGCTGGACAAGGCCGCGTTCGAGACGGCCACGTTCCCGCTCAGCGTGCTGTGTGTCACCAGCCCGCCGTTCGTGATGCAGATGCCCCCGCCTTCCCGCGCGCTGTTCGCGCTCAACACGCATTGCGTCACCGTGCCGCCGCCGGTGACATATACCCCGCCGCCCGCCGTCTCGTTCGTGCCGTTCCGCACGGTAAAGCCGGCCAGCACGGCGTCGGCGTGCGTCAACTTGAACCCGCGCATCATGCTTTGCCCGTCCACGATGGTCTCCGCCTCGTCCAGCGTCCCGTTGTTCCAGCTCCGCACGAGGATGTTGTTCGTCAGCACGATCTCCGACGAGATCAGGTACGGCGTCCCGTTCGAGACGTATACCGTGTGCGGACCCGTGCCCTCCGCCTGCGCCACCGCATGCCCGATCGTTGCGTACGGCTGGGCCCAATTGCCGCCCCAGCCCTCCGCGTCCGAGCCGTCCGGCGCCACGTAGAAGTCGCCCGCCCGGCCCGCCAGAACCAGCGCCGCCAGCACCGCCATCGCCGCCACGCACTGTCTGAACGCTTTCATGAGGCCTTCCTCCGTATGGGATTGAGTCAGCGAACTGTCAAGGTCCTGCATTGCGTTGGCATGGAACGGACAGGCTCCGCGCCCGCGCGCCTTATTTCAAGACCAGCACGACCGGCGCGTCCAGGTCCGCGGAGCGGACCGTCGCGGCAGCCGTCTTGCCCCCGGCCGCGGCCGAGACCTCGTAACGGAAATCCTCGGCGCAGGCGGGCCGCCCCGGATCGTCGGTCGCCGTGTAGCGCTTCACGGCCACGACCACCCCGTCCGTCAGCGGGTCGCCGCCGGTCCAGCCGTCCGGCCCCGTCAAGGCGTCCGGGCGCTCGAACACCCCGGCGCCGGCGACCGACACCGAGGCCATGGGCGCTGGCCGGCCGGCCGCATCCGTCACCCGGACCCGCAGCGTGGCCATCAAGTGCGCCGTGGGATACTCGGGAATACCCTGATCGGGGCGTGGCTTTGTATTTTTGAGCATGGTAAACGGCTCGCGCTGCGGGGCCACGCGGCAATCCACCAGGGTTACGCCGCGCGCCGAGTTCCCGTCCAGCAGCCAGTTATACCCGTTGCCCTCGAACGCGCAGTCGTAGGCCCACAGCAGCGACAGGTCGCGCACGGTCTGGTCCAGGTTCCGGAACCCGCACCCGACCACGCGATGCCGGTGGAACAGGGCGACGCCCCCGTCCTCGAATAGACACCCGCGAATCGAACTCCGCGGATGGGGCAGAAAGCCCTGCCCTCGCCGGCCTGTCTGGAGCGTTTCCGCGCCGTAGAAGAGCGGCCCGACGAAATCGCTGAACCGGCACTGTTCGAGCCGGAGCTCGTGCAGGTAACACCCCGTCGTGACCGCCGCGCCGCGCGGGCCGCCGCGGCGATAATGCATGCCGCCCCAGCGCCGCCGCGGGTCGCCGGGCGCCAGCGCCCCGACGCTGACATTATACATCCGCAGCGTGCAGGCATCCCGGACCGTTCGACCCGGCTGTCCGGCGAAGATCCCGTGCTCGCCTGCCCATTCGCAGTCGAACAGAATGCGCGGCCGCACGGCCGGGTTCGCCGGGTCGCCCGCCACCACGGAATTCATGATGGACGGGCTGCCGTCGGCGCGCTCGATCCCCCTGGCCGCCGGGCGCACCCAGAGCGACCCCTTCAGCACGAGCGTCACGCCGGTATGAACGGTGTCCCCGATCCGCAGGCAGGTGCTGTACCCGCTGCCGTCGCCCACCCAGAGGGCGGCGTTCACGGTATAGGTATCGGTTCCCGGCTCGTGGGTCACCCGGCCCCAGCCGGCCTGCTTGTCGGCCTCGAGCAGGGCCTCGAGCGTGGCGGGCTCCGAGGGCGGGTAATCCACCACCTGGAGGCAGTCATTGGACGCGTCGTAGGTAATGCCGGCCGGCGCCGGGCCGGCGCGCAGCGCGAGGCCCAGGGCGAGCGCGGCCATGCCCACCGGCGTGATCGCGCCACGCCCGGCGCCTGCCTGCTGAACGTGCAGCCGATGACGACGCATGGGATGCGCTTCCCCTACCCGGCCGCGGCCTGGAATTCCATGATCCCGTATCCCTTCGGATCGTGCCAGTTGCGGGGCATGTAGCGCCACGCGCTCCAGGGCACCCAGTTCATCCGGAACAGCCGGCAGATGTTGAAGCCCCACGCCTGGCCCGGCGCCGGCGCCGCCTCCAGCGCGGCCACCGGCAGGGCGACCTCCGCCGTCCAGCCGTCGGGCGTCACCCGCACGGCGACGTTCCAGTCGGGCGCGAAGGCATAGTCGTACTCGCGCTGGTCGAATTTCATGCCCGCCGTATTGAACGCCATCTGGTAATGCCGGCTCGACGCGAGGCCCGGCTGCAGCAGGAAGACCACGCTGTCGTCCTGCATCACTCCCAACTCGCCCACGGCATCGCGCTTGAGCTGGTCCGGGAAGTTGTCCCGGCAGGCAACGGCCAGGTACAGGGCCCGGTCGTCCCACGCCGCCCGCACCTCCGTGCCCACGAGCGCCGCCCGCCCGTCCTTGTCCACGAACCCGCCCTGCGGCGCGATCCCCTGCCACAGCGGATCGGACAGGTCCCCGTCCAGCGACGGCGGCGCCGCGGCGCGATACGCGGCGATCGTCTTCGGGCCCAGTTCGGGGGTGGGCGGGTCCGTCTCCGTGATCAGCTTGATCGCCTCGGCCTGGCGCTCGAGGAAGTAGTCGCTCCAGATGTACTCCCAACTCGTGAGCGCCTGCCAGACCTCGGCCGGACGCCCGGCCGCCAGCGCGGCGCGCGCGCGCGTCAACAAGGACTCCAGGGCCCGGGCCTGATCCTCGAGCAACGCGGAACGGATCCGGCGGTCCGCCATGCGCGCCTCTGCCGTCCGGAGCAAGCCGTCCATGTGCGCGGCGTATCGCGGGAACAGAGTCCCGGCGCCCCCGGTCTTCCAGCCCTTCAGCGACGCGGCGCCCGGCGCCTCGAACGACGCCCCGTGGTACCCCGCGATTGTGACCGTCGCCGGCGCCGCCAGGGCGGCGCCCGTGATCCGGTCCGTCACCGGCCCGCCTCCCTCGAGCTCGAACGTCGCCTCGACCGGCCACGGCGCCGGGTTCAGCGCGTAGAACAGCAGGGTTCCGTCCCGCTGCAGCGTCCGGACCACCAGCTCCCGGTCGGGCCCCTCGAAGGGCTCGAACCTGGCCTTGGACAGCGAGCGCAGGAACCGGGCAAACTCGCGCAGCGGCTGCTCGTTGCCGATTTTCAGGTTGGCGTCGGTGAATCCGTACACCACGCTCTCGAGGTCCACGGCCGCCATGGCCGCCAGGAATGGCTGGAGCCCGGCGTCGCCCTGCGCCGAGCCTTCCATGGTGTATTGGTACGGCACCTGCCAGTGCGGCCGCGCGGGCAGGGTCTTCTGCTGGATGCCCTCCAGTTCCAGCCAGCCGTAATCCACCATCGCCATGCGCTCGCGCGCGCCGTCCCCGGCCTTGATGAAGTCCGGGATCAAATTGGCCCGCAGGGCGAGCAGGTATCCCCGGTACCGGTCGGTGCGTGCCGTGAAGCGCATCATAAAGTCGTACCGCCCGCTCCCCTGCACCCAGGGGATGACGCCCAGTCCTTCGTGCCCGTGGAACGTGGCGACGTCGAACCCGAACTCCCGCATGGACTGCCCGATGGACTTGCCGGTATCCAGCGCGTACTCGAAGAAGTGGCCCGACGCCGTGGCGTCGGTAAAGACCATGACGTCCGGCTTGATCTCCCGGAGCCGGTCCCGGAACTCCCGGAAGAAGTGGAACATGGTCTGCGCCCGCCACGTGATCCACGTCTCGCGCAGGGGCTCCGCCGTGAGCAGGCGGTGCCGCTGGGTGAACCGGGCGGGCGAGGCCGGGTCCACGTCGAGCCGCGTGCCCGTCTCCTTCTGGAACAGGCCGACGGAGACGTCGCTGTAATCGTACCGCAGCGGATCCACCGGGTGGTGCCGGTCTTCGCCGCTGAAAATATTGGGCGCCGTCGCGGGCGCTCCAAACGACACCATGAAATGCACGCCTGAAAAATTGGGCAGCCGCTCGAACTTGCGCGCGGCTTCCGACGCCACGGCCCACAGGGACGCGCGCACGTCGGGATGGTTGAAATTGAAGCCGGTAAAGCCATACCGCGCTTCCGTGCCCTCGCCGGACATCAGGTAGGGCGATCCCGTCGGGTCCGCCAGGTCGCGATACATGGCCAGCAGGTTCTGGTCGGAGACGTACTGAATGCTGGTAATAAAGTCTATCCCGTTGTCCCGGAACACGCGCGGGACCATGTCGGTGATGTTGAACACCGGCCGGCCGTCGCCGGCCGCCGGGGACGGGCTGGCCTCGGCCCGGGTCCCGGTGTACGTG